>NZ_NHRQ01000002.1:0-60870 GCF_002165335.1 Acinetobacter sp. WCHA29 | reverse complement strand
AGTCTGGATCAAAGTCACGATTTGAATCACTTGATTGCAAGCTTTGTTTATCTAAAGCGAATTGTGCAGCTAAATCACTCACATCAACTTTATTACTAGACGGCTCAAATTCAGCAATAGATGCTTCAACCAAACCTGCTTTTTGCTCAGTTACAGGCGCTTGCAAGAACTCAATATTTTGCTGTGTAAATGAACTCAATTCATTTAATATAAGTTCATGTGCCTTTGTCAAAGTTACACGCTGCCCTGCAGCCAAGGTATCAAACAATTGAATGAACTGTTGATGTACCTGATAATACAGCTCAAAAGCATAATCAAGATTCAGTAAATCTGGCTTAAATAACAGATCTTGATAACTAGAACGTAACAAACTTGTATATTGATACATACCAATCGTCGCATGATGATGGGTATGTTCTAATAAAGTTTCAGTTTGCTGACTTAACAGTTGAATATATTGAGGAAATGCAGTACGTGCACGCTTCTCAAAATCAAACTCAACGTCAAGAAGATCATTGATATTCAATTCTAGTAATTGTGAAACTAAACCTTGTGGACGTAAAGATTCGCCTTGTTTTTCTTCTAATTGGAAATCGTAACTATCCCATGCAACATTGAAAGTATTATAAATTTCTTCAAATTTCTGTTGCGAACCTTGGTGTTTCAACGTGTGCAAATAGTCACGAACAAACTGTGCATAGTGTGTCAAAAGTGCCGTTTCATCAGAACTTGAGTCAAGCTCTTCTTGCAATAATGTTTTGAATAAATTCTCAACTTTCGAACTTGCTTCAAACACATGCTCAACATGCGCCATAGCAGAACTGCCACGTAGAGTATGAAGCGCTCGAATTAGCGTATTATAATTATCATTTGTCGGACGATCATTTAGTAAAAATTGATCGATCGTGGTCAAATGATCTTCTGCTTCTTCCAAGAAAATCGATAATGTTTCTTTGATTAACGCTTCATCATCTAGTGGATGACCTATAAATACAGATTCTGAATCTACGACATCAACAGTCTTCTCTTCTACGACAGTATCCACATTTACGGATATCAATTCGAGACCAGTTTCAGCGTTATCATTCAGCATATTCGATAATTGTAATAACTCAGCTAGCGCTGGTTCTATACTAAGTTGCTGCTGTAGTTGCTGACCTAATAAAACCAAAGGTTTTAAATCTATCTGATGTTTTTGAACCAATTTAAAATCATGTACAAGTTTAAAGCGGTAGATATTAAAAACCGCTTTTACATAATGTTGAATATCTGAATTCAACAATACTGTCCCTGCAAGTACTCGATTTAAAGTATCTTCAACCGTCCACGCCAATTCACCTGAAGATTTGGCACCAACCATCCTTCCAGAACCTTTTAAGGTATGGAAATGTCGACGAATATCTGTGAGCACATCTTGTTGATTTGGCTGTTCAATCCATTGACCGATTAATGGCTCTAATTCAACAAAGATTTCATCTAATTCTTCAATAAAAATTTCAAGAATTTCTGCATCTTGCTCAAGATAACTATCTTCAGGAAGCGTCATCGTTTCAACTAACGTTTTTAATATTTCTTTCATAGCGGCTTCTTTCGTTTTTATCCACTAATTGTGGCTAAAAATTACGTGTATCTATCACACAAGATGTAGCTCCATGTTAGTCATCATCTTGTAGAGATATTCTACATCTCTTCAAAAAAGGGAAAGGACAGATATGCTCTGCCTCCCCTTTGCTGCTTATTCAGGTAGCTTAAAGTCAGTTACAGATTCACGTAATGATTCAGCCATATTTGCCAATTCAGAAACCGAACGAGCTGTATCAAACGTTGCTGTCGTCGTTTGTGACGTAATTTCTTGTACAACATTCATCGTTGTTGCAATGTGACTTGCTGATGCAGACTGAAGTTTTGCTGCATCAGAAATGCTCGCAATTAATTTAGCCAAATCACCAGATACCGTTTGAATCTCATCAAGTGCAATACCCGCATCTTTTGCCAAGTTCGCACCACGAACAACTTCTGACGTCGTTTGTTCCATTGAAATAACGGCTTCGTTTGTATCTGTTTGAATGGTTTTTACTAAGCTTTCAATCTGTTTCGTTGCTGATGCAGAACGTTCTGCAAGACGTTGTACTTCGTCGGCTACGACTGCGAAACCACGACCTGCTTCACCAGCCATAGACGCTTGAATCGCTGCGTTTAATGCCAAGATGTTGGTTTGGTCGGCAATATCGTTAATTAGGGATACGATGTTACCAATCTCTTGAGATGATTCACCCAAACGTTTAATACGCTTTGAAGTTTCTTGAATTTGTTCACGAATGTGATCCATACCTTCGATCGAGCGGTTTACAACTTCTGCCCCATTCGATGCAATTTGTACAGATCGTTGTGCTACTTCAGCAGACTCGGATGCATTCGAAGATACTTGGTCAATCGACAATGCCATTTCGTTCATCGCTGCTGATGCACCTGCAATTTCTTGCGCCTGATGTTCAGAAGCTTCTGCTAATTGGTTGGTAATATCTTGAGTATCTTGAGTATAACGAGCAACTTCTTGAGATGTTTCAGTGATTCGAGATACAAGGTCACGTAATTGATCGATTGCGAAGTTAATCGAATCGGCAATCGCACCAGTAAAATCTTCTGATACTGTTGCATATGAACGTAAATCACCATCTGCTAAGTCGGCAATTTCATCTAGTAAACGTAAAATTGCATTTTGGTTACGGTCATATTCATCTTGTAGACGAGTTACACGCTCTTTATCTGTATTACTACGTAAAGCAAGCAATTGTAGTGCAGAGAAAATTAATAGACCTAACGCACCAATTAATACAACACCCGCAATAACGTTACCCCAACCACCCTCTGCTTTGTTAGATAAATCGTTTAATGACCTTAATAAGGCATCAGATTGAGAAAAGATTTGCGAAGATGCTTGGCGTACGCGAACAATTTGGTTTGCGTTTTGTAATACTGTTGCTGCAGCTGATTTCAATACTGCATCATAATCAGATTTAATACTATCTACAGACTCACGTAAATCAGGAGATGCAATACGATCTACGCCAAGTTCTGTACTACCATTTAATTGTGCATTTAAATAAACACCAAAGGTATCAATATCCGCACCAAAGTCATTCGCAGACACATTTGAGTTGTCTGTTCCGACCAATACTGAGTTAATTGAACGCAAAATACGTTCTGCAATGAACACCTGGTTTTTCGTGATAATTACCTGACTACTTGGCATATTTTCACGAACCATCTGATCAACCATCAAGTTATATTCAGCCTGAATTTCAGGAATCGTTTCACTGATCGAGATATTTGTATCGTATAATTGATTGATGACTTTTTGTTGTGAAGCAATTAACTCAATGTTCTTAGAAACACTCGTCCAAAGTTCATTTGCTTTTTTATACTCTTCTGAACCAGTACCATATACACTTTCAACCGTCTCTAAATTCTCAGCAAAACGCTTTTTAGATTCAACTAAACTTTTCATTGCTTCAGGTGTACCAGATGCCGTTGCCTCAGTTGCCTGACGAGAAATCATCTGAGATAACAAGCGTAACTCACCCAAACTACGAGTTAACTGGTTATGACGAGGAACACTCACGAATAAATAAATTAAGAGGATAACTGCAAGAGCTAAAGCACCAATCGCACGGTATAGAATTGGTTTCGACTTTTCAGTTTCACCAAATAAGCGAGAAAACTGATCAATTTGCGTTCGAGCATTCTCTAAAAATGCACCACCACTCTTAAGACCAGTACTATCACCACTACTACCATTTTTCTTTTTAAGTTTAAAGCCCATGTCAGCTTCTCCCCTGAATACGCGTTTATTTTCCGTAGCGTATCAAATTAGTTTATAAATTTTATTGATGCATTCATATATTGAGGATTTTGCAACAACCGACTCAGTAAAAACACATGCCATTGCTGATTATGTTGATGGAAGTATCCCTGACAATAATCTTTCAATTTATTATCTAGATCAGCACTTTGTGAAAAGAAACTCTTTTTATTAAAGTGCTGAATCCCAAGAACTTGGTCGACAACCAAACCCACATAATGGTCTTGATGGCTAATGCATATTACTTTTTGTGTTGGTGAAAACTGACTCCGTTGTCCTGAAATAAAATGTGTTAAATCAGAAACTGAAAGCAATCGACCACGAATATTTGCCAAACCACGTACCCATGCCTGAGTATTAGGAACAGGAGTATATTTTGGAGGATAAATCACCTCCGAAATCTCCCCTAATGGTGCAACGAAATATTGCCCTAACATCTCAAATGCGATACCAGACCAACGGCTGACTTCATTTTGAGTTGAAGCATATTGTTTGTTGCCTCGCTTGGATAAGCGAAGCAATTCGATAAATCCATTTGCTGCCATACCCTATCCCGTATTGAGTAATGAAAAGGCTCGTACGAATTAACTTAATAATTGTTTAATCACATCAATGAGCTGTTGCTCATCAATCGGCTTGGTCAAATAATCACAAGCACCTTGACGCTTACCCCAAACACGATCTGTTGCCTGATCTTTGGTACTTACGATCACAACAGGAATATGCTGCGTGTCTTTACCTTTGCTAATTTGGCGTGTCGCTTGGAAACCATTCATTCCTGGCATTACCACATCCATTAATACGAGATCTGGTAGTTCTGCTTGCGCCATTGTGACACCGTCAGCGCCATTGGTTGCTTCTAAAACTTCATAACCGTGTTTAGTCAAAATTTCTCTAAAGCGAAATGTTTCAGTAGGTGAATCATCTACAATAAGTATACGAGCCATTTTTTCCTCAATTTAAATTTTATGCGCTAACGTGATTACGAATCGCATTTAACAGCTCATCTTTACTAAATGGCTTAGTTAAATATTCATCCGAACCCACAACACGCCCTTTAGCCTGATCAAACAAACCGTCTTTGCTTGACAACATAATCACTGGAATATTTTGGTAGTTTAAAGAGTTCTTAATCAATGCACAGGTCTGATAACCGTCCAGGCGTGGCATCATGATATCAACGAAAACGATATCAGGATTTGCTTCTGCAATTTTTGATAATGCTTCAAAACCATCAACAGCGGTGATCACCTCACAACCTTCTCGTTGTAAAAGCGTTTCAGCCGTACGACGAATCGTTTTTGAATCATCAATCACCATTACTTTCAAATTTTGAAATTTATCTTCCATTTAATTGTCCTGCCCCATTCACTCAATACAAATTATGGTTGGTTTAATTTGTTTTATACACATCAGTTGATATTTTTAACATATCTTTACTTGCATTATCAATGAAGTTTTTTGAACCAACCTATCAGTTTTCAACAACAATAACAAATTGCTCACACTTTTCATCAAATTCCTAAATTTTTTGTATACTCACTATTTTTAATTATCTAAATAGCTACTAATATACAACTGATTATTATTTAAAAATAAGTGATTTAGTTAACTTTTTCCGGGGAATGTAATGACTAGTTCGTTAAAGTGCGGTTTCGGCATTAGCCACTTTACAACGATTGCTCGTAATTACATTTGCGCGTTTTTTTTATTGATTTTTTGCAGTTCAAGTTTTGCAGCCACAGAGCAACCCAGAGCTGTATGGTATCGTTATTATGATAAAAATGGTGTTGCTAATGTGAGTACATCAGTTACGCCCGAACATATTCGTTATGGTTATGAAGCACTTGATCGTAATATGCAAGTGATCAAACGCAACCGTGCTTATAACGCAACCGTAGATGTACAACAATCTTCTCGTCGCGAATCTATTGCACGTCAACGCGAACAAGATATGAGATTAAAGCGTGCTTATGGAAATACAAAAATAGCGGCAACAAAAAGAGATCAAATTTTGGCTAGTTTAAAAAAGCAACTTAATTATCAACAACAACAATTACAACAGCTTCAACAAGACAAAATTGGATTTAAGCGACAAGAGATGGAATATCATCGTAAGGGAGAAACGCCCCCCGCTCAACTCAAAAATAATTTAGACAATAATGCCAAGAATATTGAAAATGTAAAAAGAACAGTAGAAAGTTTACGTAATGCATATCATAAAACTGAAACAGATTATGCTGATATTATTAACCGTTTAAAAAATATTGAACAAGAAACACAATAGACTTAGAATTTTTCTGGCATGGTCTCTCAAAAATATTAATTCTAACTTTTCATAGTTTTAATTCATTCAGCTTGCTTTAGATTACACGAAATTCAATGATTCATGTCATAATGCCAATTGCTTAAAACCGAGTAGATAATTTTGCTCGTTTGAGTATTTCTAAATAACACTTAACTTTAGGACAGTTTCCATGCGCGCAAGCCGCTTTTTATTTGCAACGTTAAGAGAAACCCCAAATGATGCTGAAGTCATTTCGCACCAGCTCATGTTACGTGCGGGGATGATTCGTAAATTAGCTTCTGGTTTATACTCTTGGTTGCCCATGGGAACACGTGTTTTAAAGAAAGTAGATGCGATTGTTCGCGAAGAAATGAACCGTTCAGGCGCATTAGAAGTATTTATGCCTGTCACTCAACCTGCTGCGCTTTGGGAAGAATCTGGTCGTTTTGAACAATACGGTCCAGAATTACTTCGTTTCAAAGATCGTCATGATAATCCATTCGTGCTTGGTCCTACTCATGAAGAGGTCATTACAGATTTGGCACGTAATGAGCTGAAAAGTTATAAGCAATTACCAGTAAATTTCTATCAAATCCAAACTAAATTCCGTGATGAAATTCGTCCACGTTTCGGTGTGATGCGATCTCGTGAATTTATTATGAAAGATGCTTATTCTTTCCATGCAACTCAAGCATCGCTACAAGAAACCTATGATGTCATGTATGACACCTATAACCGTATTTTTACACGTCTAGGTCTCGATTTCCGTCCAGTACAGGCAGACACAGGTTCTATCGGTGGCTCTGCATCACATGAATTCCATGTACTTGCTGCAAGTGGCGAAGATGATATCGCATTTTCTACTGAATCTGATTACGCCGCTAACGTTGAAATGGCAGAAGCATTGTTAGTCGGTGAGCGTGCTGCGCCAGCTCAAACAATGACCTTAGTCGATACACCAAATCAGAAAACAATTGCCGATGTTTGCCAATTTTTAAACAGTGATGCAAAACAATCTGTAAAAGCTTTACTTGTACAAGGTCAAACAGATGAAAATGGCAATACACCCGTTGTTGCTCTATTTTTACGTGGCGACCACGAATTGAATGATATTAAAGCTGAAAAGCATCCTTTAATTGCTGCACCTTTGGCATTTGCAACTGAAGCACAATTAGAACAACATGGTTTAACAGCAGGTTTCTGCGGTCCACAAGGTTTAGTTGAAAAAGGCTTAACCGTGATTGTGGATCGTGCTGCATCCGTATTATCTGACTTTATTGCGGGTGCAAATGAAGTCGATAAACATGCGACAGGTGTGAACTGGGAGCGTGATGCAAAATTCACCGAAGTTTATGATTTACGTAATGTTGTTGAAGGCGACCCTTCTCCAGATGGTAAAGGTACACTTCAAATCAAACGTGGCATTGAAGTCGGTCATATCTTCCAACTCGGTACAAAATACTCAGAAGCTTTAGGGTGTAAAGTACTCGGTGAAGATGGCAAACCATTCACTGTTACAATGGGATGCTATGGAATAGGTGTAACACGTGTGGTTGCAGCAGCAATTGAACAAAACTTTGATGACAAAGGAATTATTTGGCCTCAAGCGATTGCTCCATTCGACATTGCGATTGTGCCAATGAATGCGCATAAATCACCTCGTACCCTTGAAGCAGCTGAAGCGCTTTATGCTGAATTACAAGCTCAAGGCTATGATGTATTGCTTGATGATCGTAATGAACGCCCTGGTGTGAAATTCTCTGATCTTGAATTAATGGGTATTCCTCATCGTATTGTTATTGGTGAGAAAGGTCTTGATGCAGGAACTTTTGAGTACAAAGGTCGTCGCGATCTTGAAGCTAGCAATTTAGGTAAAGAAGAACTCTTAGCTAAACTTATAGGCTAATCTTCATCCTAGCAATAAAAAAGCCGTTTAATAATAAACGGCTTTTTTATTGAAACTTAAGCTGTCAGATCTTTGATTGTTTCTGAAGAACCATTATTTTTAACAGATTCTATTCCTTTATCACGAGATTGCTCAGTTGCATAAAGCTGACTTGTACCAATCACCTGATGATTAGCCGCCTTTAAATTAAAATAAGCTTTATCATTTTTTGAAGTTAGTCTTTCATAGCGTGCTTCATCTGAACTATTTTTTTGAACGGATGCAATCCCATTTAAAGCAGATGCTTTGGTTTTGTAAAGTTCACTATTCAAAATAGCTTCACCATTCCCAGCCTTAAGTATAAAACGATATTGACCATCACTTGCTTGATTTACCTCAAACCATCCTGCCATAAATACCTCTTTTATTTGAGTTGTTTTGATTGTTATAGCTTTATTTATAGATTATTTTTTATACCAATAGAAAATGATTTATTGTTCACTTTTGGTAAGTTTTTGAATAGCAAAGGGGCACTGACATGCCCCCTTAAATGATTTGGATTAGATCTTTTTTACAAATTCAGATTTCAATTTCATTGCACCAATCCCATCGATTTTACAATCAATATTATGTCCATCATTCGCATCGATTAATAAACGAATACTTTTCACTTTCGTCCCGACTTTAACTACAGATGATGAACCTTTGATTTTTAAATCCTTTATGACAGTGACGCTATCACCATCAACTAAAATATTACCGTTGGCATCTTTAATAATCTCTTGTTGTTCTGAAGCAGATACCTCCCCTTCTTTCCATTCATGTGAACATTCAGGGCAAATCAATAAGTCGCCATCTTGGTAAGTATATTCTGATTGGCATTTTGGGCAGTGTGGAAAAGACATAAAAACATCTCAAAAGCACTATTATGATCGATAGACGCATTTTTTCAAAATTTAAGCTTGAATCGCTTGTCCAATTAAATAATTTTAAGTACTAGGGCATGATTAAGCTTAATATCTTTAGCTGCGTAAATGAGCGTTACTTGCTGTTACTGTACCATGTCTTTAAGCTGATTTACATAAGGGTTTTCTTTAAGCTCTTTATAATACCCTTCCTGAAAACTCAGCCAATGTTCAACCTTATGACAAAACGCTTTTCTCAATTCAGTTGAGGGTGCAATATCTTTAAGCCATAAATCTAAATGTGCCTGCTATTTCGATATTCCCCTTGGCCATAACCGATCTACGAGTACACGCTGTCCATCCGTCGGCTCAACAGGATCAATAAATACGTTTAATTTCAATTCTCACATCAGCCTCCCCCCACATCTCACAAATTTTTCAGCTTTCCATTGAAATATTAACAACTTGCCCTTTTGAATCAAAACTAACGCAGATAACGTAATTTGTGATCTCATCTGGTAAGGTGAAATCTAAAATTTCATAACTTTCCAGATCCCCCTCATCCCAACGTGAATCTAATACCAGTAACTCTAAAATTTGTAATAAATTAGGTTTTGATGTGTCAAAATATTTTTCCCAATATTCAGGTTCAACTTCTTCAAGATGATGTTGAATAAATAACTCCACACTATCTTCTGCTTGTTGATTTTCTAAAGCTTCGCGCATGGCAACACGAGCCAATTGTTCTCTGTGTTCAAGAATTTGTTCAGACATATATTCCCCAATATGATTAAATATTAAAAATTTAGCTAGTTTGAATTAAGCTAAGGAGTTGTTATTCATTTGGAATTTCAGCTTGAATCAGCAATCCCAATAAATACAGAGATTCCTGCCAACCTAAATAACACGCTTCAACAGGAATAACATCAGGTATTCCCTCTTTAGTAATATGCATTTCGGTTCCTACTACCACTGATCTTAATTTTATTGTGACCTGAATTTCACCTAGTAAATTAGGATCATCAAACTTATCGGTATAGCGTAATAATTCATTCGGGATAATTTCAATATACGTTCCTCCAAATGAATGAATTTGTCCAGTTGAAAAGTTAGTAAATGACATTTTGTATGTTCCACCCTCTTGTGGGTCTAAGTGATGGATTTTGGCAGTAAAACCATGAGGTGGCATCCACTTTACCAAGGCATCTGGATCGAGAAAGGCTTTAAAAACACGAACTGGTGGTGCATTAAATACACGATGTAGTTGTACTGTTCCACTCATTATTATTCTCAGGCTAAGTTATTTTTAATTCGTGCCTCTATCATACCGATTTAGTCATGAAATACTATTCCTTCAATCGCTCAATTGAACCCGAATATCTAGAATCTAAAGCTGCTTTTTTGTAAAAAATGGCGCAAAATAGCACTCCATATTTAGTGATAAGAACGCAGTTTTGGGATTAATCTATGAGTCAGCTTGCTTTTACTGCTTTTAGCTTGAATGGTGTAGATGCGCAAAAATTTCTACAGGGTCAAGTGACTGTTCATGTAGAACGTCTCCCTGAAAATGAAAATCGCTATACCGCTATTTGTGACTTAAAAGGACGTATTCATTTTGGGTTATGGATTAAAAGATTAAATCCAGAAAGTTTTGAACTTGTAACCACCCAAGATCAAGCCGAAGAGTTTTCCAAACATATTAAAAAGTTTGGTGCTTTTTCAAAAATGAAATTAGAAGAAATAGGATCTGTTTTTCCTTCATTAAATGGCATCCAAACTGAGTTTTCTTCAGTGGAGACAGACATCGATGCTTGGCAAATTCAAGCGATTCAGTCAGGTCAAGCATGGATTAGTCAAAGTACAGAACATTTGTTTCAACCACAAGAACTACGTTTGCATCAACGTGATGGTGTACATTTTGACAAAGGTTGTTATTTAGGTCAGGAAATTGTGGCACGTCTATGGTTTAAAGCAAAACCAAAACATTGGTTACATTTAATCCAAGGCAAAGATACTGTGCCTTCTCCTGCTAGCCAGCTAAGTAAAGATGTTGAGGTTGTGAATAGTGCTGCATGTGAAGATGGCTATATCGCACTTGTAATTGCAAAACCAGTTGCTTTAGAAGAACTTGGTGTAAAGGTTTTGGATTTACCAGAAGTATTAAATGGTGATGTAGCACGACCACAATAATCATTTTAAACAAAAGCCCTTTTACTAGGGCTTTTTAATTATAAATAAGATCCTTTAATTAAAATTAAGCATATACTCTTATTTAAAACAAATACTTTTTTATTTTATTCAATTTATCGGAATTAGCTGTACTCAAGTCTACATTACTTTTTATGATTACGATGGCTACCGCTTTATTTAATATGCAATCTAGTTTTGCTAACACAGAAAAAGTTAATCAAAGAATCCAAAGCCTTCCTAATGAATTAAAACCAGAATTTATAGATAAAACACCTATTCCAGATCTTTATACTCTTTCAAACATCAGAGGCTCTATATGGATAGATGCTTCTGGTCGATATAGAGATGGATCCCGAACTGATTGAATTAATGCAATTGGCAATGCAGCCTTATTTGAAATAAAGTTTAATGATCATTCTTGTCGAGAATCGAAATGAAGGTTATTGTTCACCTATTCTCAACAATATCTCTCTCAAATGAAAATAACCATCAAAACTTGGCTATCAGCCTTATCACTGAGTCTATTAAGCTTACAAATAGTACATGCTGATAGCAGAACCTTAGAACAAAACTTTAAACAAAATTATCCAGATATTCCCGTTACTTCAGTCACCCCATCTCCACTAAGTGGAATTTATGAAGTCTATGTGTCTGGTAAGATTATCTATACAGATGAAAGTGCTAAATATCTTTTTTTTGGCAATTTACTCGATGTAAAAAATCAGAAAAACCTAACAGAAGATCGTATTTCTGAACTGAGTAAAATTGATGTAAAACAACTTCCTCTCAAACAAGCCATTAAGCACATCAAAGGTAAAGGCGAACGTACTTTGTATGTCTTTACCGATCCCGATTGCCCATATTGTCAAAAACTTGAACAATATATGACCTCAATCAACAATGTAACGGTCTACATTTTTTTATTCCCACTTAAGAAATTGCATCCACAAGCTGAAACTGCAGCAAATAAAATTTGGTGTGCCAAAAACCAATATGAGGCTTGGGAAGATTACATGCTACATCGTAAGTTAGCCCAAAATTCAGGTACATGTGAAACACCTGTACAGAAAAATATTGCTTTAGGACAAAATCTAGAAATTAGTGGGACACCTACAATCTTCCTTGAAAATGGCACTAGAGTCGCGGGCTTACCACAAAATGCCCAACAAATTGAACAACTTCTATTAGAAGCACAAACTAAAAAATAGTATCTAATTAGGCGTGGCTTTTCAGTTGACTGGCAAGCCACCACTTACAATATAAGATTCTGATTTATATTAAATAATATAAAAATTAAAATAAATTAATTAAGCAAGATTTATACAAAATCCATATTTACATTTCACAGCAAACTTTTATGATGAAGGCATTCAAAACTGCCATGTAATGGATTAAAGCAGATATCTGTGAAAGGAATAAATAAAATGAAAAAGTTGCTGATTGCCAGCTTAATTCTTGCTACAAGTCATTCAACATTTGCGGCTGATAGTAAAGTAACTGCAAAACCAGATACATTTGCTCAAGCAACTAAACTATACGAAGCAAAAAACTACCCTGCCGCGTTTCAAGAAATGCAGCGTCTCGCTGATACAGGGAATGCCCAAGCAATTTATAACCTAGGTTATATGACTCAAGTTGGTCAAGGCACAGTAAAGGATGAAAAGAAAGCTGCACAGTATTATCAAGATGCTTCAAATAAAGGCTTTGCTCAAGCCAGTTATACATTAGCACAGGCTTATCATAAAGGTGATTTGGGCATCACTAAGAATAATCAAAAATACAAAGAATATTTAGATAAAGCTTCTAAACAAGGCTCTAATGAAGCCATTGTTGAAACTGCAAAAATTTTATTTGAGCAAGGTAAACCTGAATACGATCAGATTGCTGTTCAGAAACTATTACCATTGCTACGGAAAGATTATTATCCAGCAAAACATCTCAAAACAATCTACGATTTGAGTGTTGGTGTTAAAAATAAAAATCCTATTATGCAAGCACAGGCGATTGATAGCCTTAAAGATTTAGCTAAAAAAGGTTATGCACCATCTTTAATGGTTCTCGGTAATATGTTAGCAAATGGAGGTATTGTTGACCAAGATTTAGAGCAGGCAAAAAATATTTTTACTCGCTTAGCAGCAGCTAACTATCCAAATGCGAAGGAATCATTGGCTAAAGTTGAAGAAGCAATTGCTGCAAAAAAAGCAGCTTCAGTAAAAACAAAGAACTAAAATCAATTCAGCAGCACTCCCCCTCTAAAGAGTGCTGCTTTTTATTTAAAATTGTTTGCTTAACTTAATCCCTGCACTCCAATTGCGCCCATCTGCAGGTTCAAAGAAACGATTATTTCCTTCATTCACAATCACTGAACCGATATATTGTTTATTAAATAAATTATCTATAGGGGTAAATCCATTTAAACTCCAATCCGTATAGCAAAATATGTATCCTGTATAAGCCGATGCAATTGTTTAAGTTGTCATTAAAAAGTAAACATGTATTCTTTTCAGAATTGGTTTGATACTTTCTGTACTGCTATAATCGCGATAACCATCTGTATCACAATAGGATGAGTTAATCATATAACTTGGTTCATTTTGATTTTTTAAACCGTATTGAAAACTAAACCAGCATGATTTTTGTGATGACTACCGCCCGCACAACTCATTTCTATCGAATCTTTACCCTGTCCTTCCTTTGTTTTTACTAAAATCGTACCTCCTGAAGAATTTCCATATAACGAAGAAAATGGACCTGTTAATACTTCAAGATGACTTAAATTCCTTAAATCAATATTTGAGGTTTGCCTTTGTCAATCTGGCATTGTGGCAGGAATAGCATCGCTATATAAAAGAATTCCACGAACTTCAAATGTGGGATGTGCACCAAAACCACGCATAGAAAGTTGCAAATCTTGGGCATAATTCTCTCGATTGCGCAGTTGAACACTCGGTATCCCCTTCACAAGCTCAGTTAAATCAACTTCTAAGCTCTGATCGTTTTTAGGCATATCTACCCTAAAGATTGATGCTGGTGTTTCAATATAAGCTGTGTCAGTACGAGTTGCTCCGACCTTTATTGTCGGAAGTTGTATGGGCCGATCGACTTCTGATTCAGCAGCCCAAGCAAAAGAACCATTCAAACCCATGCTTATTGCAACACAACCATATAAAAAAAAATTTTACTAAAGGTATGAAAATTCCTTGTTTCACAGAATTTAAGGGCAAGCTTTTTAAAGTAAGTATTTCATTATTTTATAATTAGATTAGATCTTTAACCTTAGCTAAAAAACCAAAAATCAATTTTAATGATGATTAGCCAATCAAATTAAATATCGTCATAATTGTAAGTTGAACATTTACCCTCATTGTATTGTTGTTGAAACAACTTGAGCTCACTATGCCCGAACTTCCTGAAGTTGAAACCACAAAAACCAGTTTACTGCCGCTTTTAGAGCAACGTGTACAAGCTGTAAGAGTACACAATCCTAGTTTGCGCTGGCCAATCCCTGATGATCTTGAAAAATTAATTGGTCAACGTTTAATTCAACTCAAACGTCGTTCCAAATATATTTTGGCTGAATTTGAACAAGATCAAATGCTTTGGCACTTAGGTATGTCAGGAAGCTTTCGCCTATGTCAATCCAGTGATGAATTAAAAAAGCATGACCATCTTGTGATCGAATTTGAAGATCAGCAACTCCGCTACCATGACCCACGGCGCTTTGGGTGTATTCTATGGTTAGATGAAACTAATCAAAGTAAATTGATTGATACGCTAGGGCCAGAACCATTAACTGAAAATTTTAATCCAACATATTTGCATGAAAAATTAGCTAAAAAAAATGTCGGCATTAAAATTGCTTTAATGGATAACCATATAGTGGTTGGTGTGGGCAATATTTATGCAACTGAAAGTTTATTCAACATTGGGGTTCATCCTGCGCAACCTGCTTCGACGCTGAGCAAAGCACAAGTGGAAAAGTTAGTCATCGAAGTAAAACGCATCTTAAAACAAGCAATTGATTTAGGTGGATCAACTTTGCGTGACTATAGTAATGCCATGGGTGAAAATGGTTACTTTCAGCAGACACTTTTAGCTTATGGTCGCGCAGGTGAAATGTGTGTTAATTGTGAAACTACATTAGAAAACTTAAAGTTAGGTCAACGTGCTAGTGTATTTTGTCCACAATGCCAACCTTTGAAACTAAGCAAAGTATAGACCATTTAAGATGCAATCAAGGAGAACAACCTTATGCAAACCGCAATTGTTCGACATATTCTCGTCAAAGATAAAGACTTAGCCGAACAGCTAAAAAAACGAATTCAGTCTGGTGCCGATTTTAGCAAAATCGCCAAACAATACTCTACTTGCAACTCAGCTAAACGTGGAGGCGAACTCGGTGAAGTGAAAAAGGGGCAATTGGTCCCTGTTATTGATAAATTAGTTTTTACAGCAGCAGAACGAATCTTACACGGCCCGATCAAAAGCCAATTTGGTTTTCACTTAGTTGAAGTGAAATTTCGCATGGATGGCTTAAGATAATGGTTTGAGCTTAATTATTTTAAGCTCTCTCCTCTTCTCAGTTATTTTAATTCTTGCGGTTTCATCACATAAGTCCATGCATCTATTTTTTCACCAGATTCCAAGATAACCTCAGCAACAACTCGCTCATATTGGAATCCTTCAAACTCATCTAACATTTGCCAGTTTTGTTCTAATTTTTCCGTGCTGAATAAATATCCCATGATTAATGGATCTTGTTCAGCTAAAACTAAGGCAGGTAAACCTTTGTCTGGTCCCCAATCTAAAATATGAATTGTGCCGTGTACCGATGCTTTTTGCCAATCTCCACCGATTCCACCCAAAATATGCGCATTTTCTCGGTTTGGGCAAAGTGTGCCATAAACAAATAGTTGGTTCATGATTGCTATTCCATTCAAATATGCAAATATTTTAGAGTCAAATCTTGCAATTTTCCATGTAAAAGCTTGCGTTCCAAATATGGAATATCTATTTCCAATAAAAAACAGCATTTTTAAATGCCGTTTTTTATGAAAATAATAAGTACTTATTTTTTCAAAGAGTCTCTAATTTCACGTAATAATTGAATATCTTCAGGTGTAGGCGCTGGTGCTGCTGGCGCTGCTTCTTTTTGTTTACGCATACGATTCATTACTTTCACCATAAGAAACACAACCCATGCCAAAATAATGAAATTAATAAAGATGGTTAAGAAATTACCATAGGTTAAAACATTGACACCTGCTTTCGTTAATTGATCTAAAGACTGTAAATTATTTGGATTATCTCCGAGCACAATAAACTTCTGTGTAAAATCAACCCCCCCACCAGTAATAACTGAAATAAGTGGCATGATGATATCTTTCACCAATGAATCAATAATTTTACCAAATGCACCACCAATGATGACACCAATGGCAAGATCCATCATATTGCCTTTGATGGCAAATTCTTTAAATTCTTGAATAATACTCATTTATAACTCTCCAGAGTTGAACTTAATCGCAACCCATATTGCATTGTTTATTACACAGGTGCGGCTATCCACATAATGCTCATAATTTAATATTTTTATCAAAAAAAAAAGCTATTTCACATTTTAACAACACTTTTTTATTTTAATAAAAATATATGTTTAAGCATGTCCCTACCCTGAAATTTATGCAATAAAAAACCGCTAAATAAATTTAGCGGTTTTGTCATTTTTCAGTGAAGAAAAATTATTTATCACGGTTACGCTTACGTTCGTTTTCAGTTAAGTAACGTTTACGAATACGGATCGATTTTGGTGTTACTTCAACTAACTCATCATCTTCAATGAATTCAAGTGCTTGTTCAAGCGTATATTCAATTGCAGGCGTTAAAGTTAAAGCATCATCCGTACCAGACGCACGAACGTTGGTTAATTGTTTTGCTTTAGTTGGGTTAACAACCATATCGTCCGAACGTGAGTTAATACCCACGATCATACCTTCATAAACTTCTAACTGAGGTTTAGCGAATAAACGACCACGGTCTTGTAAGCTGAATAATGCATAGCCCAAGCAAGTACCTTGAACCATAGAAATCAATACACCGTTTTGACGCTTCGCAACAGTACCTTGCTTAACAGGACCGTAGTGCGAGAAGCTTGATGTCATGATCCCTGTACCAGAAGTCATGGTTAAGAACTCAGAACGGAATCCAATTAAACCACGTGAAGGTACAGTTGCTTCAATACGGATACGACCTTTTCCGTCAACTTCCATATTGGTCATTTCGCCTTTACGGTGACCCATTTGTTCCATTACTGAACCTTGATGTTGCTCTTCAACATCAAACGTTACGTTTTCGTATGGCTCTTGTCTTTCGCCATCGACTTCTTTCATGATCACTTGTGGACGTGATACGCCCATTTCAAAGCCTTCACGGCGCATATTTTCAATCAATACTGAAAGGTGAAGTTCACCACGACCAGAAACTTTAAAGCGGTCTGGACTATCAGTATCTTCAACGCGTAATGCAACGTTGTGAATCAATTCACGATCAAGACGTTCACGAATATTACGTGAAGTTACAAATTTACCTTCTTTACCAGCAAACGGTGAGTTGTTGACTTGGAATGTCATCGAAACCGTAGGTTCATCTACAGACAATGGTGGCAAAGCTTCTACATTTTTTTGATCACAAATTGTGTCAGAAATATTGAGTGCATCAATACCAGTGATACAAACAATATCACCTGCTGATGCTTCTTCAACATCAATACGCTCTAAACCGTGGTAACCCATGATTTTTAAGATACGACCGTTACGTGTATTGCCTTCTTTATCAATCACAGTCACAGGAGTATTCGTTTTTACACCACCACGCTGAATACGACCAACACCGATAACACCAACGAAGCTGTTATAGTCAAGTGAAGAAATCTGCATTTGGAATGGACCATCAACATCAACTGCTGGTGGTTCAACGATATCAACGATAGTTTGGAACAATGGTGTCATATCTTCCGCTAATTCTTCAGGAGAAGGACCAGCTACACCACGTAAACCAGAAGCATAAACGATTGGGAAATCTAACTGTTCATCAGTTGCACCCAAGTTATCAAACAAGTCAAATACTTGATCGATTACCCAGTCGCAGCGTGCACTTGGCTTATCAACTTTGTTGATAATTACGATTGGCTTCAAACCACGCGCGAACGCTTTTTGCGTTACAAAGCGAGTTTGTGGCATTGGACCTTCTTGAGAGTCAACAAGAAGCAATACACAGTCAACCATCGACATTACACGTTCAACTTCACCGCCGAAATCCGCGTGTCCTGGGGTGTCTACGATATTGATGCGGTAAGTTGTGTCAGTCCGTTGATCTAACCACGTAATTGACGTATTTTTTGCAAGAATAGTAATACCACGTTCACTTTCAAGCGCATTCGAGTCCATGACACGCTCAATCTCGCCTGCACGGTCACCTAAAGCACCAGATTGTTGAAGTAATTTATCGACAAGCGTGGTTTTACCGTGGTCGACGTGCGCAATAATTGCGATATTGCGGAGATTCTTAATATCAGACATAGAATTCGATACGCTTAAAATTTGAGGGCAGATTATATAGAAAAATCCTAAACTTTAGTAGTGACAGTTTGTTGACATGAAACTTTTTTTCGGACGAACTGTTTCAGAATCGTTGGTAAAGTAGCCTAACTCTATTAGAATATTCCACTATTGCTTATCGCTTTTCTTATACTCCCATGTCAAATTCTCAACCCGAACAGCCACTTGATCTCGTCTACGGACTGAATGATCGTCCAAAACCGTTCATCGCATTTTTAGCGGCTTTACAACATCTTTTAGCAATTTTAGTCCCGATTGTCACTCCAGGATTATTAATTTGCTTAGCACTTGGTGTATCTCGTGAAGACACCAATATGATCCTTTCAATGTCTCTGATCATCTCAGGAATTGCAACCTTTTTACAGTGTAAAAAGGTCGGTCCTTTCGGTGCAGGACTATTGATTGTTCAAGGGACAAGTTTTAACTTTATTGGCCCAATTATTGGTATTGGTAGCGCCATGGTTGCTGCAGGTACGCCTGTTGAGCAAGTGATGGCTGCTATTTTCGGTGTGGTAATTGCAGGTTCATTTATTGAAATGGGCGTGTCACGGATTCTACCTTGGGTAAAACAATTAATTACCCCTTTAGTTACAGGTATCGTTGTTCTCTTAATTGGTTTGACACTGATTAAAGAAGGTCTGATTAGCATGGGAGGCGGTTATATGGCCATGCAAGATCATACTTTTGCCAATACGGACAATCTGATCATGTCCTGTACAGTACTGGCGGTCATTATTTTATTGAATCGTGTTCAAATTATTTGGGTAAAAAGTTCAGCAATTTTAATCGCATTGGTGATTGGTTACATTCTTGCAGGCTTTATGGGTCATTTAAACTTTTCCGTATTGCAAGATGCACCATTAATTCAGATTTCTACCCCTATGCATTTTGGTCTAAGCTTCTCTTGGAGCTTGTTCATTCCAATGGCATTCATCTATCTCGTTACTTCACTTGAAGCCATTGGCGATGTGACAGCGACAAGCAAAATCTCAAACCAACCTGTAGACGGCCCCATTTGGATGCAACGCATTAAAGGTGGTGTACTTGTGAATGGTGCCAACTCATTTTTAGCAGGTATCTTCAACACCTTCCCAAGTTCAGTGTTTGCACAAAACAATGGCGTGATTCAACTCACTGGTGTGGCAAGTCGCTATGTCGGGATCTGGATTGCGATCTTATTGATCATTTTAGGTCTCTTCCCTGCTGTAGCTGCCGTGATTCAAGCTGTTCCCCAAGCAGTGCTAGGTGGTGCGGTAATGGTGATGTTCGGTGCGGTGGCTGCATCTGGAATTAATATTCTTTCAAGTATTCATCTTAACCGCCGCGCTTTACTGATTATTGCGATTTCTCTTGCATTAGGTTTAGGTGTAGCACAAGTTCCACAAATTCTTGAACATCTTCCTGAATTATTCAAAAACATTTTCAGCTCAGGTGTTGCAACGGGTGGTATTGCAGCGTTGATTTTAAATATTGTTTTACCTGAAACTCAAAAATAGTCTTTTAACCATCGTAATTGTCCAGTTTCACCACTGGGCTTTGTTTTTGATGAGAGATTAAAATGGATCCACGTAGTGAAGTCGTTATACGACAACAAGATTATTTAAATGGGCAAATCTTACTGATTAATGCGCCCAATGATCAACTCGCCAAAAATTTACCTCACCAAGTACAAGCATCTGTCTGGACTTGGAATTATGCTGATCATCAAGGTTTTCAAAGCACTGGTATAAATTCATATTTCTCAGTTGAGTTTCCACAAGCAAGTTTTGATCAGGTTGTTATTTTCGTTCCAAAATCTAAAGAGTTATTGAATTATATTCTTCATGTCGTGGTTAGCCAGTTAACACTCGGTCAAAGCGTATTTCTAGTGGGTGAAAAAAAAGGCGGTGTTGAACGTGCTGCAAAACAACTCCTGCAATATGGTAAAGCCTTTAAAATTGATAGTGCACGCCACTGTCAATTTTGGCACATGAAAATTGAAAAGAGAGAAATACACAAACCACTTGACCATTGGTTAAAAAACTATATTGTGCAAGTCAATCAAGAACAGCTCGAAATCTGTGCTTTACCGGGTGTATTTAGTCAAGACCATTTAGATGTTGGAACAGCCGTATTACTCCCTTACCTGAGCCAAGTAAAATCAGGTAAGATTGCCGACTTTGGTTGCGGTGCTGGAATTATTAGTGCTTATTTAGCCAAAATAAATCCAAACCAGCACATTTTTGCACTTGATGTTGATGCATTTGCATTACGGTCTACTGAGTTCACTTTTCAAAAAAATGATCTGAACTTAGCACAGCTACATCTACAGCCTGTCACAAGTTTTGTTGATGCGCCTAAAGATCTAGATGCCATCGTAAGTAATCCACCTTTTCATCAAGGCATTCATACCAATTACGATGCAAGTGAAGAGCTCTGCCAATTGGCGAAAAAGCATCTGAAAAATTCAGGTGAACTTTGGATAGTGGCGAATCGTTTTCTAAACTATCCACCTCTGATAGAGCAGAGCTTTGGTCAATGTCTTGTGAAGGCAGATCAACAGGGATTCAAAGTGTTATATGCCTGTGCGAAATAAACAGTTTAAGGAATTTTTATGAGCGATACATCTGCTCCTCAACACCTTCAGCGTCAGCTCGGAGCACGCCACCTGAATATGATTGCCATTGGCGGATCAATTGGTACAGGCTTATTCCTTGCTTCAGGTTCAACAATCGCAACAGCCGGCCCTGGTGGTTCGTTATTGGCCTATGCTCTCATCGGGATCATGATTTATTTCTTGATGACGAGTCTCGGTGAATTAGCCACGCACAATCCAACTTCAGGTGCATTCTTCACCTATGGCAGTCGTTATGTCGAAGATGGTTTTGGTTTCGCCTTAGGCTGGAACTATTGGTATAACTGGGCAATTACCGTTGCTTTTGAATTGGTCGCAGTTCAGTTCATCATGAAATTCTGGTTCCCAGATATTCCTGGGTTTTATTGGAGTGCAATCTTCCTTACCATTATTTTTGCGATTAATGCATTGACGGTAAAAGGCTTTGGTGAAAGTGAATTCTTATTTTCTTTGATTAAAGTGCTTGCAATCATTGTGTTTATTGTCATCGGTATCTGGATGATTGCTAAAATTATGATGACACCGAATGTATCAACCTTTCAACACTGGCATTATAAAGATGCACCGTTTGTTGGTGGCTTACAAGCCCTGATCGGTGTTGCCATGATCGCTGGATTCTCCTTCCAAGGAACTGAAATGGTTGGTGTTGCCGCAGGTGAATCGAAAGATCCAAAGAAAACGATTCCTTTGGCGATTAAACAAATCTTCTGGCGTATTTTACTGTTTTATATCTTATGTATTTTTATCATTGGCACATTGGTAAGCTATGATGACCCACTTCTATTAAAAGCTGCACAAAGTGAAGATATTGCACTCTCACCATTTACCTTATTGTACGAAAAAGCAGGCTTTGCCTTTGCTGCAAGCTTGATGAATGCGGTTATTCTCAGTGCGATTTTATCTGCAGGTAACTCTGGGATGTACTCATCTACACGTATGCTGTTCGATATGGCAAAAGAAGGACGAGCGCCAAAATGGTTCTCAAAACTTGATGGTCGTGGCGTACCCATGAATGCACTTTATGCAACCACTGCCGTTGCTGCTCTGTGCTTCTTGACCACCTTTATCGGGGAAAAACAAGTATTTAACTGGTTGTTAAATATGTCTGGGATGTGTGGTTTTATCGTTTGGTTAGGAATTGCAATTTCACATTATCGTTTCCGTAAAGGTTATATTGCTCAAGGTTATAAATTAGAAGATTTGGCTTACCGTGCCAAGTTTTTCCCATTTGCACCATGGTTTGCCTTTATTCTGTGTTCAATCATTATTTTAGGACAAAACTATCAAGCTGTGCTAGGTGGCAAAATTGATTGGTTAGGCTTAGTTTCAACCTATATCAGTATCCCATTATTTTTGGCGATCTGGTTGGGCTATAAATGGAAGCACAAAACTAAGTTGATTGCATATAAAGACATGAACGTGAAAGAAGGCGAATAAAAAGCCAAAAATTCACTTGACCCTTAACTAAATATCAGTAAAATTATTAGCTCATATTTTCAGCTAGACTATTATATAGGAGTACGACATCATGCCAGCACTACAAGGAACAACACGCTAAGATTTGGCACTGTCGACTCACGGACAAGTGTACAAATCCAATCATCACTTGTCCGAATGCTCTACTTAACCTAGCATTCGCTAGGTTTTTTTATGCCTATTCGGACACAATATTAAAATAACCGAGCAAACAAAATGGGCATACAAAAAATACTTAATGCTGATGCTGAATATGGTGTTCCAGTAAAAATATTCACCAATGATATTGATAGCGAAAGCATTGAACAACTAAAGAAAATGGCACAACTGCAATTTGTGTATTCACATATTGCCGTGATGCCTGATGTGCATGTCGGTAAAGGCGCAACTGTTGGCAGCGTCATTCCAACCAAACATGCAATTATTCCTGCTGCTGTCGGTGTCGACATCGGTTGTGGCATGAATGCTATCCGACTCAATCTCAAAGCATCACAGTTGCCAGATAATCTCGCACCTTTACGCCATGCAATTGAACGTAAAGTCCCTGTAGGCTTTGAATTACACAAACAAATTAAGGCGAAAGCCTCAAGCATTATTCCACTGGAAAAACGCTTGCAGCCGATCATTAAAAAGCACCCTGGCTTAATTCGGATGCTCAGAAAGTTTGATGCGACATGGCAAAAACAACTCGGTACCTTAGGCGGTGGCAATCACTTTATCGAACTCTGTTTAGATGAAAATCAGGACGTTTGGGTCATGCTCCATTCGGGTAGCCGTGGTTTAGGTAATGTGATTGGAACTTATTTTATCGAGCTAGCAAAGAAAGAAGCTCAACATCGATTTGGGCATGTCCCAGATAAGGACTTGAGTTATTTTGCAGAAGGCTCAAATAGTTTTAATGACTATGTTGAAGCCGTGGAATGGGCACAAGAATATGCATTTGAAAATCGACGTGAAATGATGCGTCTGATTTTAGAGGCAATCCGCCCACTGCTACCATCTTTTCAATTGACCAAAGAAGCGATTAATTGCCACCATAATTACGTCAGTCAAGAAACTCATTTTGGTGAGCATCTCTTAATCACACGTAAGGGGGCAATTCGAGCGGGCCAAGATGAATTAGGCATCATTCCTGGTTCTATGGGGGCTCGCTCTTATATTGTGAAAGGCAAAGCGAATCCTGATTCATTCTGCTCATGTTCACATGGCGCAGGACGAAAAATGAGCCGTAGTAAAGCCAAATTACTTTTTGGTCAAGAGGATTTGATTCAACAGACCCAAGGTATTGAATGTCGTAAAGACAGTGGTGTAATTGACGAAATACCAAGTGCATATAAAGATATCGATCAAGTCATGGCAAACCAATCAGATTTAATCGAAATCCTGCACACCCTTAAACAAGTTCTATGTATAAAAGGTTAAATAGATGAAACTTAAAGCAATGCCTAAAATCAAAGTTCGTAATCCTGTTGCGCTCTCCTCTTTACTACAAAAAGGAGGGATCCATGAAACAGAAAAACCTAGAGCTCAGCACCGTCGAGAAAGACAAAACACCAAACAACAGCTTAGAAAAGAAGTTTGGTAAACTCTAGAAAATATTAATCAAACACATCAGTCAAATTATTTTGTAGGAGTAATTAAAATGTTTATATATTCAAATCACTTGTATACAAACCCATATAAAAAAGCGACTCATCAGAGTCGCTTTTTTATTCAGTTCAAAAACTCAAATTATTGAGCTTGTTGACCTGGCTGTGCAAGAACAGTACGGCTACCAGTGATCGCAGCGAATACGCGACGGTTCATAGCACGACCTTCTTTAGTCTTGTTGTCAGCAATCGGTTGATCCCAAGCAAAGCCTTGAGTCGTCAAGCGAGATTCGTTAACGTTATATTCGTTAACAAGCGCTGATTTAACAGAGTTAGCACGAGCTAAAGATAAACGTTCGTTTAACTTACGTGGACCAGTGTTATCAGTGTGACCTTCAATACGTGCAGTCGCATTCGGGTATTCAGCTAATTTCTCAGCTACTTTCGCGATTTCAGACTTGTATTGTGGCTTGATGTCAGACTTGTTCGTATCAAAGAATACACGAAGTTCCATGTTAAGGTCTTCAGTCAACTCTTTTGGCTGTGGCTGTGGCTGTGGTTGAACTGGTACTGGTTCAACTGGAGCAACTTCTACTACTGGAGCAGCTGGCTTCAAGTGACCGCCAAGAACTACGTTTAAACCAGCAAGAGCTGTATAGTTCCAGAAGTCTTCATCGATATTATAAGTACCACGAGCTTCTGTACGTAGAGATAAAGCATCATTTAAGCGCCAGAAAGCACCAAAACCGGCATTACCTAAAGTACCTTCTTCTTTCAAACCACGACCAACACGACCCAATTGAGCTTCGTTAGCATCAGTGAAAGAATATTTATAATGACCAGCACCTAATAATACGTATGGCTTGATTTTGCTATCGTAGTTTTTAGTGATTAGATCAGAAGTAACATAGAAGTTACCGTTGATTTGTTGTTGCTTGTATTCACCATTCGGCGCTGCACTAGTAACGTCACCTTTAACTTGGTTGTATTCAGTTTCAAAACCCAACCAAGGTGTTAATTCAACACCAAGAGCTGCACCAACGAATAAATCGTCCTGTAACTCACCAGCATTTGTTAAGTTTTCAGTGCTGTTGTTGTGCTTAGAATCTTGGAATGTGTAACCAAGCATTAATGGAGTTACTGTTACACCCGCATTAGCAGCAGCTAAAGGAGCAGCAACAAGCATAGCAAGTGCAATACGACTCAATTTCATGGATATCCTCCAGAGATAACAATTGTTTGTTGTTCAAGCTTAGCCTATGAGTTTTGGCCCTGCGAACATAAAATGTTTACAGTATTATTTTTAAGCTATTCACTTCACTTTGAATCATACAAACACTTGATGAATTTTCCAAGTGCTTGATAACTTTAACCCCGCAAATTATTGACAAAATTTCTTACAATTTCCGTTGTAGTTCAGTAAATTTTCAATTCAACTTTAAAGCTGGAATAGCTTATTGTTCACCTTCTTCAATTTTAGCAGTATTTGCTTGATGAAGTAATGGTTAGTTTTCTAATACTAAACTTAATTTAATAAATACAGTAATTACTTAACACTTTGTTAATAAAAAAATTACAAAATTACCAAAAGGTAAAAAAATGTTAAAAGTTAGAGGATTCACTCTGAGTGAATTAATGGTCACACTTGCTATTTGTGCGATTCTAGCATGCCTCAGTTTACCTTATTTGAATCAATTATTGATTTCAAATGAAGTAAATCATATGAAAAGAACACTCACAATTTACATACAAAAATCCAAATCTGACGCACAGATTCATCATAAAAATGTGACTTTATGCGCAAGTAAAGACTTAACTAGCTGCGATTCAGATTGGAACAGTGGACTAATCGGATTCCTTGATTTAAATGCTAACCGGCAACGTGATTCAAATGATCCTTTATTGTATTCCACAGCATTTCATTATAAGTATGGGAAATTAGATTGGAGGGGTACATTAAGAATAAATTCACTTACTTTCCAAGGTGATACAGGACTACCAAGAGGCTCAAATGGAAGTTTCTTTTATTGTATGAATGATTCTAATCATCATACTCAATTAATTCTCAGCAATATGGGGCACATACGTAGTAAAGAAATTACCACGTGTTAAAAACTCTTCAGTCTAGCCTAAACGACGTAAAATACTTTATTCGCATGCTTTTTTTAATATACTGCATAGGTTTTGAACATTCTCTGCAAATTATAAGTCTGGAGACACACAATGACTGACATCGTAATTGTCAATGGCGCTCGTACAGCAATGGGCGGCTTCCAAGGCGCATTATCAAGCGCAACTGCACCCGAATTAGGTGCAATCACCATTAAAGAAGCAATTGCTCGTTCGGGATTACAGCCTACTGATGTAGAAGAAGTAATCATGGGCTGTGTGTTACCAGCAGGTTTAAAACAAGGTCCAGCTCGTCAAGCTATGCGTAAAGCAGGTTTGCCAGATTCTACTGGTGCAGTAACCATTAACAAACTTTGTGGTTCTGGCATGAAAGCTGTGATGCAAGCTGCAGATATGATCAAAGCTGGTAGTGCTGAAATCGTGGTTGCGGGTGGTATGGAGTCAATGACCAATGCTCCTTATGTTTTACCTAAGGCACGTGCAGGTTATCGCATGGGTCATGGTGAAATTAAGGATCATATGTTCCTTGATGGTCTAGAAGATGCAGAAACTGGTCGTTTGATGGGATCATTTGCACAAGATATGGCAAATAAACGTAGCTATACACGTGAACAAATGGATGATTTCGCTATACGTTCTCTACAACGTGCACAGAAAGCAATTACTGAAGGTTATTTCAAAGATGAAATCGTTCCAGTAACTGTGTCTAGCCGTAAAGGTGATGTTGTTGTTGATCAAGATGAACAACCATTAAATGCAAAAATTGACAAAATCCCAAGTTTGAAACCTGCTTTTGCAAAAGACGGTACAATTACTGCTGCAAATGCGAGCTCTATTTCTGATGGCGCTTCTGCTTTAGTGTTAACCTCTAGTGAAGTCGCTACTCAACGTGGTTTACAACCTTTAGCAAAAATTATTGCAACCGCATCAAACTCTCAACATCCTTCTGAATTTACGATTGCTCCTGTAGGGGCGATTGAAAAAGTTTTGAAAAAAACTGGTTGGGATGCACAAGATGTTGATCTTTGGGAAATCAATGAAGCATTTGCAATGGTTACAATGTGCCCAATTGATGACTTCAAATTAGATACAGAAAAAGTCAATATTAATGGCGGTGCTTGTGCACTTGGTCATCCAGTTGGTTCTACGGGTTCACGTATCATTCTTACATTAATTCATGCACTTAAACGCACTGGTGGTAAAAAAGGTGTTGCGGCGCTTTGTATTGGTGGTGGTGAAGCAACAGCAGTTGCAATTGAATTGATCTAATCATTAATTCGATTAACTAAAAATCCTGCCAAGTGCAGGATTTTTTATTTTCATAATTACAAAAAATAATGCACCAATTATTAAAATCCCGATAAGTTATGGGCTGTATAAAAAAACAACAAGGAGTTCCCTCATGCAGCTCAACCATTACCTAAATTTTAAAGGACAAGCTGAACAAGCATTTATTTTTTACCAATCTGTTTTTGGCGGTGAATTCGCAATGATCAGTCGCTATGGTGATATGCCACCTACAGAAGGGGTTATGTTATCAGAAGCAGATAAATGCTTAATTCTGCATGTTTCCTTACCTATTAATGAATATACCGTACTCATGGGTTCAGACGTTAATGATCAGTTCTGCTCTCCGAATAGTATTTTCACCCAAGGCAACAATCATTATATTTCAATCAATATTGAACACGATGAAATGGAGGCACGACGTTTATTCAACCAGCTTTCTGTACGTGGCCATATTGAAATGCAATTAGAAAAAACCTTTTGGGGCGCACTGTATGGTGCTTTCACAGATCAGTTCGGAATCAAGTGGATGGTCAATTGTCAGCTTGACTCAACTATTTAAAACACCTCAATGTTTTGATGCAATATGTCTCATATTGCATCGCTTTTATTATGAATTAACTAAAATACTTGTCTAACATCTTCTTAATATCCATCTCATTAAAAATTTCAGGATACTTTTGTGCAAATATTGGAAGATGTTGTTTCATCTCATCCTTTTGCACAACTGTCCATCTTGGCGGATAAATTCTATAGTGCAAAAACTGTAAACGATATTTTACTTGATCATCAAAATTCTGCTGCTCTTCTTCTGTCTGTACATATTTTTGCTGTGTTACAAACCAATAGACCTGATCCCATAAATCATAGTTTTGGGTTAAATTAAGTCTGTGCTCGAATGATATATCTGCTGTAGTTAATTGAAGATACTGCTCTAACTCATCCAATGTTGGCTGAGTTGTGCTATAGGCTTTTGCTTTAAAAAACTGATGTGATAATAACTTCTGCTGTGTTAACGTAAAATAATCTAAATACTGATAAAGTTGAATAAAGTTTTGTTTTAAAGCAAATAGAACTAAAGCATTCGCAATCGAAATGATTTCAATTTTTTCAATGATCTCAAAAAACTGCGCTTGCTCCCCTTTAAACAAAACCCATTGATATGCTCGAATTTTCGCCTGTTGGGAACTGAGCAACGTAATCGGATGCTGATTAAAATAATTTTCAAAATCAAAATTTTGTTGTCTTAATGCAAAATAAGCATAATCCATCACAGATAAAAAACGACTATGCAATAAGTCAATGATATCGTCAGTATTTAGAATTTTTCGTTGATACAGAACATCGAATAAATGATATTGCACATCTCTAAATTGGCTATACTTCAATTCAAATAATAATTTTTGCGCTGATTCATTTTGAATAATATGATCTAACCAAAATTTACGCACAATTTGATCTTTCGCAACCTTAGATAATTCAAGTAATTTCTCTTGCTCAATCCATTGATGTTCTACAATATAAGTCAATAGTACACGAGGTAATTGACCTTGTTCAGAACTGACTGTGTGCTGCAAATAATCTTTATTTTTAGCTACGGTATTCAGTAATAAATTTTCAATTTCAGGGACAGTGCGTACACGTTGTTGTACTGCGGCAATTTGTAAAAAATGGTCTATACACAATTGAGTAAATTCAGGACGCTGACTCCAACGTTGAAAATGTTGTGCTGCCAACTCTCGATTTATTTCTATATAATCACTTAAACGAAATAATAATGCAGGAAATAATTCTTGTTCGTAGCAATCTTTTAAATGTTCTAATGTCCGTTGTCGTGCATAGCCATCATAATCTCTCAGTAACCATATCAACTCATCCAAACTCTTTCTAATAAATGGAATATCTGCGATTTCTGGTTCAGGCTGAGGAATATTCGATATATGTGTTTGCTCAAATGCTTGGCGTTCTGCCAATATTTCAGCTGTATTTATATATGGCTCAGATGAACAAAATATCTTTTTTAAAAATTTAAACATGTTCTTTCTAAATAAATGCTTTAATTTTTTATAACAAATTTAAAAATAACTGTCATTCTATATTCCTTATTAAACATCAATATTAGAATACTGAGCAATAATCATTAATCCGATAGTGATAAATCCAATCCCAACCCACCCTGCTAAATCAATATGCTGCCCTAAAAAAACTTTTGCTAAAGCAGCTGTCGCAATAACACCTAGCCCAGACCAAAGCACATATAAAATCCCAGCTTGCATATACTTCAATGCAATCGCAGCACAAGTAAAAGAAACAAGATATAAAACCAAGGCGATTCCTTGATCGAGTTTATTCACTAATCCATTTGCTTTGGCAGAATAAAAAGTTGAGAGCACATCAGTTGCGATGGCGAAAAGCAGCCAAATCACCCCAGGATTTATTTTTGCAATAAAGGTCAGCATTGTTATTCTTCAATCTATAAGTCTTAAATAATACGCAATAAAAAAAGCTGAACCTGAGTTCAGCTTTTTTACTTAAATGAGCTTAAGCACCTGTTTGGTAACTCGCTTGTGGCACAGCAGTTGAAGCTTGATACGGATGGGTGAAATCTTGAAGTCCAGCAGCTGCTTCATGAATATCCTTACCTTCTTTAACCACAAAGCTATCAAAGCCAGAACGTTTTAAATAGTTTAAAACATCTTTAAAGATATCACCGACAGCACGTAACTCGCCTTGATAACCTTGACGGCGTAATAATGCTGCAAATGAATAACCACGTCCATCATTGAAACCTACGAACTCAATGAAGATCGCATCTAATTCATTTAATGGAAATTGATGAGTTTCAGGTGAATCATTAACAGTAATGTATAACGCTTTTTTAGCTTGTACATTTGCCAACTGATCTAACTGAGCCGTTGTTACAACCACATCACCTTGTGGAATTACGCCATCTTCAGCAATCACTTGATAAGTATTATCAGCAATCGTGCCATCTTTGAACAGCACTTGTAGCGATGTATTAAGCATAAGCACGCTCCTTAAATGGTTGGATGCCAACACGGCGATACGTATCAATAAAACGCTCACCTTCAGTACGTAGATCAAGGTAAGTATTTAGGATTTCTTCAATGACATCAGGTACTGCATCAGCAGCAAAAGATGGTCCTAAGATATCACCGATAGACGCATCATGATTCGCGTTACCGCCTAGCGTGATTTGATAAAATTCTGCACCTTTTTTATCTACACCAAGGATACCAATGTTACCCACATGGTGATGACCACAAGCATTCATACAGCCTGAGATATTCAGATCAAGTTCACCAAGATTATAGATCGTATCTAAATCATCAAAACGACGGCTAATCGCTTCTGAAATTGGAATTGATTTCGCATTTGCCAATGAACAGAAATCACCGCCTGGACAGCAAATAATATCGGTAATAAAACCAATATGTGCACGTGCCATATTGTTCTGTTCTAAGGTTTGCCATAATTCAAATAAATCTTTTTGTGGTACGTCCACAAGTGAAATATTTTGTTCATGTGTGGTACGGAATTCACCAAAGGTGTATTTATCTGCTAAGTCAGCAATTAAATTCATTTCTTCAGAAGTCATATCACCAGGGGCAACGCCTGCACGTTTCAAAGAAATCGTCACAATACGATAGCCTTTGACTTTATGTGCATTGGTATTCACGTTGAACCATTGTTTGAATTTAGGATATTCAGCAAACAATGCTGTGAAATCTTGATCGTCTAACTCTTGATAATCAAACGGAGTGAATTCTTCATCCAATTTTTTTAAGATTTCTGGTTGAATCTTCAATGCTTCACGTGTGTGCTCAAATTCAGCCTCAACTTTTTGAGCAAAGACTTCTGGCGTAAGTGCTTTCACCAAAATCTTAATACGTGCTTTGTATTTGTTATCACGACGACCATGCAAGTTATAGACACGTAAAGTCGCTTCTAAATAAGCAATCAAATCTTCACGTGGCAAGAACTCACGGATTACGCTACCAATGATTGGGGTACGGCCCAAGCCACCACCAACCATGATTTTATAGCCCATTTCGCCCGCTTCATTGCGAACGATATAAACACCAATATCATGGAAAGCTGTTGCAGCACGATCTGTTTCTTCTAAAGCAGAAACTGCAATCTTGAACTTACGTGGCAAGAACGCAAATTCAGGATGGAAAGTACTCCACTGACGAATCAATTCACACGTCGGACGTGGGTCTGCAATCTCACCAGCAACCACACCTGCAAACTGATCAGTCGTGGTATTACGAATACAGTTACCTGAGGTTTGTACTGCATGCATTTGTACTGTTGCTAGCTCAGCAAGAATATCAGGTACATTTTCTAAAGCAGGCCAGTTCAACTGAATATTTTGACGAGTTGAAACGTGGGCATAACCACGATCATATTCAGTCGCAATTTCAGCAATTTTTCTGAGTTGTTTAGTATTCATCAAGCCATACGGCACAGCGATACGGAGCATAGGTGCATAACGTTGCACGTACAGACCATTTTGCAAACGTAATGGACGATATTCGTCTTCTGTTAATTTTCCTGCTAAATAGCGTTCTGTTTGATCGCGAAACTGAGCAACACGTTGGTTAATCAGTTGTTGATCGAAATCCGTATATAAATACATGGCGTATGGCTAGTCATTCATTATAAAGGTGACTAGCATAGCGAGCTTTTATTCATCAACAAAATGCTTTTTTTGCATATTTAATAACGATTTTATTGATAAGCCTATCTAATTACCGCAAATAGAAAAAGCTCAGACAAATCTGAGCTTTTACAATGATTTTCTAAATGAAATTAGTTCTTATCTGGCAATGTATAAGCGACTAAATAATCACCTTTTTTCGTCCCAAATAAACCATGCCCACCCGCCATAATCACCACATATTGTCTACCACTTACCCTCACCTAGACCCTGACCAATAAAGGCATATTTAATTTGTGATCGTGAGAACTTAATTGGACATGCCAACTGAGGTTCTGTCTGTTCTGAATTTTCAGATAATGGTACATCCACGACCCAACCACGTTGTTCAGCAATTGGAGAAACCAATGCTTCGTCAAGGCTCAAGACAGGTTCCACACAAATATCTAAGGTTTTAAAAAGTTGCTGCCATACTACAAAATCTTGGCTCTTAAACTTTTCCTGCAATGCTTGTTTCACCGCTTGGCGGTCTTCAGGATCAAATGATGTGCCTTTGGCAAGAAGTAATGGCAATTCTAAAGCCGCTGCCAAACCCGCCATAAATTGTGGCTCTAAACTTCCGACTGAGAAATAACGCCCATCTTTGGTTTCATAATAATCATAAAAACTCGCACCATTTAACATTCCTTGTTCTGGTGCTTGTGGCGTCTGACCTGCCAAGCTCGCTGAAGCAGCCATGCTATTTAAACTTGCCACACAATCTGTCATGGAAATATCAATATATTGTCCAAGACCACTACGTTGGCGCTCTACAACTGCTGCCAAAATTCCAATCACGGCATGTAAAGAACCACCTGCCACATCCGCAATTTGAATTCCAAGTGGTGGTGGGCCACTATCTTGACGGCCACTATGACCTGAAACACCCGCTAATGCGAGATAGTTAATATCATGCCCAGCACGATCTTTATAACTTCCTGTTTGGCCATATCCCGTAATCGAGCAATAGATTAAACGTGGATTAATCTCTGCCAAAGTCTCATAGTCCAAACCTAAACGGCGCATGACATCAGGACGGAACTGTTCCAAGACAATATCAAACTCAGAAATTTTATTTTTGATCAGTTCAATATTGTTTGGCTCTTTTAGATCAAGCGCAATCGACTGTTTATTTCGATTCAGATAACTATGTGCAGTGGCTTGACCATTGGCATAGGGTGGCATAATTCTCACGAGATCTGGACGCGTTGGAGATTCCACATGGATCACTTCTGCACCCATATCCGCAAGATACATACTTGCGAATGGACCAGGCAACAAAGTAGAAAAATCTAGAACTTTCAATCCCTTTAAAGCAGTTGGCATAATAATTTTTACTCATATTGTTCAAATTTTCTTTTATACTAGGTTCGGATAAACACAAAAACAATGTCATGTTCAGCCATTTACCTTGATAGTTTCGGCAATTTAACATGTACTTAGTGAGCAACAATTTTTTCTTATCAATTGCTCAATTAGATATTTTAGACGGTTATTTAGGTCAATTATCGTGAATAGTAAAGAAACTGAAGGATTCAATATGAGCCGTGATACGATCAGCATCCACTTCGTGAATGCGGCTTTAACAGGTGTAAAACGCCTAGGCATGGACGTTGAAACATTACTTTCACATGTCGGTATTGAAGCAGAATTGCTTCGTCAACCTAAAGCTCGAATCTCCCCAGAGCAATACACTCGCTTTGTCAAAATGTTATGGATGGTCACCCAAGACGAACACGTTGGTTTCGATGTTCAACCACGTCGTTTAGGTACATTTGCGATCATGTGCCAATTGATCATACATTCGAAAACACTTGGACAAGCACTCGAACTTTCCTCACAATTTTACAAATTATTCGGTGATGAATGGTCTGTAAGTTTAGAGCGTGATAAACACGAAGCTCGTTTAGTACCTCTCATTCCTAAAGCGCTTGACCCTGATCATTTTATTACGGAAAGTATGCTGATGATTTGGCATGGTCTTGCTTCGTGGTTAATCGAACGTCGCTTGCCTTTGGAGCGCGTCCATTTTGGTTATGAACGCCCTAACCATGCTGATGAATATGATGCGCTATTTTTTGCACCAGTGATGCAGTTTGACGCACCGCGTACAGAAATTACCTTTGCTGCAGATTATTTAGATCTACCTATTCGTCAGGATGAAAAAACTTTAGAAGAGTTTTTAAAAGCCGCACCAGCACAACTTCTAGTGAAATTCAAAAATACCAACTCACTCACTTCGCGTATCCGTGATGTATTGAAGAGCCAAATCGGTGAAGAAATGCCAACTTTAAATGATGTGGCATCTATGTTGTATCTATCTCCTCAAACATTACGTCGTCGTTTGGCTGCGGAAGGTAAAAGCTATCAAGGTGTCAAAGATGCCTTACGTCGTGACGCTGCGATTCATTTATTACTCACTCCAAACCTCACTTTAGAAGATGTTGCTCAACAAGTTGGCTTTAGTGAAACCAGTACCTTTCACCGTGCCTTTAAAAAATGGACTGGTGTTACCCCAGGTTTATATCGCCAGTTGCATGGGCATCACAATTAACTTAAATCAGACAAAGTGTTCAACCCTTAAAAGTTGAACACTTGTTGAAAAATATGGTATTAATCCATTATATTCCTCAACAATCACGATAAATAATGATAATCAAAAAAGGCGATTTTTTCAGACCCACAAGTTCAAGACCTCATACGCATTCATTTGCACGGCATGCTTCAGAACACACCGATTGAGCATAGTTTTGGACTCGATTTCAGCAGCCTACAAAAAGACTCCATTCGATTTTATACACTTTGGCGTGATGATCAGCTTCTTGGTTGTGGTGCGATTCAAGAGCTTAACCCCTATCATGCTGAACTTAAATCGATGCGGACTCATCCCCAACATCTACGTCAAGGTGTAGCGACACACTTACTCGATTATCTTTTGAAAATTGCCAAACATAGCAATTATCAAAAAGTGAGTTTAGAAACGTGGAAAGACTCCCACTTTGATGCAGCAATTCATCTATACAAGAAATTTGGTTTCGTAGAGGGTGAAGCCTTTGCTGAATATAATGAATCTGAATATAGCCAATTCTTTCATTTAAACTTGTCTAATCAATAGTTTAATCTCAGATTTTAATCTGTTTTTTTAAAGAGATTGTTTTGAAAAAAACTCATTGATAAGCAATCTAATAACAAGTATTACAGCCGTAAAGCCAAAACATTATCTTGAAAAAACATAGCCAATATCCTGATTTTAATGCTAATTATCAATCAACACTCATTTGTTTTAAGAAAGCAACTGTCTTCCGAGGCGAAGTTAGGTGAATAAATCGTATGTGCTGGTATTTGGGGTTATTCATCATCGCTAAATACCTTTTCTTATTTTGTGGATATTTCTGAAACATCCATAAAAAAATCGATTTTTGGGAGAATACCATTTTCAAGTTCTCTCTATTATTCGAGTTTTTCAATAATCGCTCACGACTTAAAATACGCCACAAAGTCCGTTTAGTAAGACGATAAAAGTTAACAGAAAAAGAATAATCTAGCCAAATGACCGTATCCACCTCAGACCAAATCATATCAATACTGCGTGAATAAAGATTATCGATCACCCATCCCGTTGATGCTGCATCCATACTCAGTTTAAGTTTGCAAAAAAATGCATCATTTGAAGATTCTTGCCAATCATCTAGCCATAGCAAATCATCCAGTTCGATATATTGTATTTTTAATTTTTCCGCCAACTTTCGAGCCAGCGTAGATTTGCCAGAACCCGTAGTACCAATAATATTAATAAATTTCATCAAGCAAATTATGTTGAATTATGGACATGCATTTTACTAAATATTTCAACTATTCAATAATGAACTGAATTGGCGAAAAACATCAAACTTACCAATGTTTATCATCATTGCACTGACATTTAAATTGAGTACACTCGAAGCACAATGATTTTAATTTAAGGCAATACAAGGAACAGCTATGAGCGAGGCCTATATTATTGATGCCATTCGCACACCACGCGGAAAAGGAAAAAAAGACGGCTCATTACATGAAGTAAAACCAATTACTTTACTCACAACATTATTGAATGAATTACAACAACGCCATCAACTCGACACATCTAAAGTAGATGATATCGTTCTCGGTTGTGTGACACCGATTGGTGATCAAGGTGGGGATATTGCCAAAACTGCTGCGATTGCTGCAGGTTGGAATGATGATGTCGCTGGCGTACAAATCAACCGTTTCTGTGCTTCTGGTTTAGAAGCGGTAAACTTGGCAGCACAAAAAGTTCGTTCAGGCTGGGAAGATATTGTGGTTGCGGGTGGCGTAGAATCAATGTCACGTATCCCGATGGGTTCAGATGGTGGACCATGGGCACTTGATCCTGAAACCAATTTAAAATCATCTTTTGTACCACAAGGTGTGGGTGCAGACTTGATTGCAACCTTGGATGGTTATAGCCGTGCAGATGTAGATGCTTTTGCAGTGGGTTCACAACAAAAGGCCGCTGCGGCTCAAGCAAATGGTTATTTCGATAAATCCGTGGTGCCTGTGAAAGATCATGCAGGTGTAACAATCTTAGAAAAAGACGAATTTATCAAAGGGACAACCACCGTTGAAGGTTTAGCAAAACTGAATGCTAGCTTTGAGATGATGGGTCAAATGGGCTTCGATGCTGTTGCTTTACAGAAGTATCCTGAAGCTCAAAAAATCAATCACGTCCATCATGCAGGCAACTCATCAGGGATCGTAGATGGTGCTGCGGTGGTGTTATTGGCTTCTGAAAAAGCAGTCAAAGAGCAAGGTTTAAAACCTCGTGCCAAGGTGCTTGCAACTGCATTAGTCGGTACAGATCCAACCATTATGTTGACTGGTCCTGCCCCTGCTGCACGTAAAGCATTAGAAAAAGCAGGCTTGAGCATCAACGATATTGATTTATTTGAAGTGAATGAAGCTTTTGCAGCTGTGGTAATGCGTTTTATTACAGAACTGAAAGTTCCTGCTGAGAAAGTCAACGTCAATGGTGGTGCGATTGCGATGGGACATCCATTAGGGGCAACTGGTGCCATGATTCTAGGAACTTTGTTAGATGAATTAGAGCGTCAAGGTAAAAAACGTGGTCTAGCAACATTATGTGTCGGTGGTGGTATGGGTATCGCTACCATTATCGAGTTGGTGTAAGGAGAACAACATGAGCGCTATTAAATACGAAAAAAACGCTGACAATATTGTAATTCTTACACTAGATTCATCTGGTCAATCTGCAAACACCATGAATGCAGAGTTCCGTGATGCTTTAGATGAAGTCAGTCAAAAGCTTAAAGCTGAAACTGATCTGAAAGGTATTATTTTCCGTTCAGCTAAGAAAACCTTCTTTGCTGGTGGTGACTTAGATGAGCTGATTCAGGTACAACCTGAACATGCCACTGAATTTTTCAAGATGATTGAAAAACTCAAAGGTGACTTACGCACAATCGAAACTTTAGGTGTGCCTGTTGTTGCAGCTTTAAACGGCACTGCGCTTGGTGGTGGCTGGGAAATCGCTTTAGGTTGTCATTATCGTATTGCCATTAATGATCCAAAAACTAAATTTGGTTTACCTGAAGTGACTTTAGGACTACTTCCTGGTGGTGGTGGTATCGTCCGTATGGTACGTTTGCTGGGCTTACAAAATGCATTCCCGTTCCTCATGGAGGGTAAGCAGTTTGGTGTCGATAAAGCAAAATCTCTTGGTTTGGTACATGACACCGCCGAGAATGAACAAGAGCTGTTGGACAAAGCCATTGCTTGGGTCAAAGCTAATCCACCTTCTACAAAAGCAGCACAGCAACCATTTGATGTGAAAGGCTACCAAATCCCGGGTGGCAGTCCAAGCACTCCTGCGGTTGCACAAGTGCTTGCGATTGCTCCTGCAATGCTATGTGACAAAACCAAAGGTTGCTACCCTGCCCCTGAAGCAATCATGGCAGCAGCGGTTGAGGGTGCTCAGGTTGATGTAGATACCGCACTTCGTATTGAATCACGTTACTTTACACAACTGACAGTAGGTCAGATTTCCAAGAACATGATCGGTACGTTTTGGCATGGTCTGAATGCAATTAAATCAGGTGCGAGTCGTCCTACTGAAATTGCTAAATGGCAAGCGAAGAAAGTCGGTGTTTTAGGTGCAGGTATGATGGGTGCAGGGATTGCCTACTCAACCGCAATCAAAGGCATTCCTGTCGTACTCAAAGACCTATCTGTAGAAAATGCTGAGAAAGGCAAAGCTTACTCGCAAAAGCTACTTGATAAACGTGTTTCACAGGGTCGTATGACAGCTGAAAAACGCGATCAAGTGTTAGCACTGATTACTGCAACCGCTGATGCAGCTGATTTACAAGGCTGTGATTTAATTATTGAAGCAGTATTTGAAAATCAAGAACTCAAAGCTAAGGTGACTCAAGAAGCTGAACAGTATTTAGCTGAAGGTGGAATCTTTGCATCGAATACGTCTACCCTGCCAATCACAGGTCTAGCCACAGCAAGTAAAGATACCAAAAACTTTATTGGCTTACACTTCTTTAGCCCTGTAGATAAAATGCAATTGGTCGAAATCATCAAAGGCAAAGAAACTTCTGCTGAAACATTGGCGAAGGCTTATGACTTTGTACAACAAATTGCTAAAACGCCAATTGTGGTGAATGATAGCCGTGGTTTCTTTACCAGCCGTGTCTTTGGTACATTCATTCAGGAAGGTATGCGCCTACTTGCTGAAGGTGTTCATCCAGCCAAAATTGAAATGGCGGCGCTCAAGGCAGGTATGCCAGTCGGCCCACTTGCGATTCAGGATGAAGTGTCTTTAACTCTGACTGAACATGTTGCGAGTGAAACCCGTAAAGCCCTACAGGCTGAGGGTAAGGAATTACCAAAAACTCCTGTAGATGAAGTGGTTCACACCATGATTCACGAGCTGAATCGTAAAGGTAAGGCAGCGGGTGCAGGCTTCTATGAATATCCTGAAAATGGCAAAAAACATTTGTGGGATGGGCTCAGCCGCTGGTCAAAAGACAACGATGTTTCTGAACAAGATATGATTGATCGTTTCTTGTTTGTTCAAGCGCTGGATACTTTACGCTGCTATGAAGAAAATGTTCTGGAATCGGTGATTGATGCCAATGTCGGCTCGATTTTTGGAATCGGTTTTGCTCCATGGACTGGTGGTGCAATTCAATTCCTAAATCAAAATGGGATTGAAAAATCACTACAACGTTCAGAGGAATTGGCTGCTAAATATGGTGAACGTTTCAATCCACCACAATCGTTAAAAGACAAAGCGCAGAAGAAAGAAATTATTCAATAATTTTTTCACTCTCTTCACTTTACGCTCATATCAGTTTCTTTAACTGATATGAGCTTTTTTGTATTTATTGATATAAAACCGAATTACGTCTAATCCATCACAAATTGTGCTATAAATATACCAATTCTGCTTTACTTTTTGTCCTTTGGAAATTTGTCTTATGTCTGAGAAATTATGTCCTGAAACCTCGCCGTGGGGTTGGAAAGCACTGATCATCACTTGCATTTTAAGCTTTATCTTTATGGTGATTTTTTATTTAGCCATAAATAATGAGCCTGACTATATGCCAATGAATCAAAAAAAAGCAGCGGCAGCAGCTGAAATGTCAGAATCTCCAGCAAATGGCGAAGTTCAACATAGTGAGCATCAGCAACACAATCACTAAAGTATTCTTGTCGAAGATGATAAATCCATGTTAAACAGGGATTTATCATGTTATTCGAGATTTTCAATGCTTCACCAAAATCGTCAGGCACTGGTTGTTGAAGGTGGTGGAATGCGTGGTGCATTTACCAGCGGTGTCTTAGATGCATTTTTACAGCAACAATTTAATCCTTTTGACCTATGTGTTGGTGTTTCTTCTGGTTCAACCAATGTCGCAAATTACTTGGCTGCTCAGCAACATGATGTTTCGAAACTTATGGTATTGCGAACACGACCAAAGAATTATTATAAAGCTACCAGCAAAGGTGATCAGTTGCTTGCTAAATATGTGTTTAAACAAAAACGTGGTTTTGCACAAAGCTTGCTCAACAGAACTCAACGTTACAATGATTCGGTGCAATTTGTTCGCTCAGCGTCAAAACAACAAATTCTTGAAGTTTGCCCCCCTGATCTAAAAAACATGGCAGGTCGACTTTCTAAAAATAAAACAAAAATCCGCTATAGCTACGATGTGGGTATAGAAACGGGGTTAAAAGCGATTGAGGATTGGAAGAGCCTCTGATTCTGCACGACCAAATCTTGAATGAATCATGATTGAATAATTTGGTTATTTCTATCCCCAATTATTCAATCATTTATGCTTTTTTCTATTTTTAATATCTACAATGCGATTTTTTTAACTGACTTTTGCAGACTCTTACGCATTGAATCCAATACAAAATATAAATAAATTCCCCAAAGTAATTTTCAAACCATATAATATTTAAGGTTTTATTAGTTTTATTGATTAATGCTGCAACCTTAAAATTTTAATTTTTGGAATTTATTATGAGCAATCAACCATCATCACAAAAAAACTCAAATGAAGAAACGGTATTAGGATGGAAGTTTGTCATTATTGTGGGCGTATTAAGTACCATATTTCTCAGCTTTTTTTATTTAGCAATGTCTCAAGAACCTGATTACATGCCTAGTGCACAACGTAAAGCCCAACAAGAGAAAGAGCTTGCTCAATATGAACATGCTTCTGCTGCATCAGAAGTTATTGAGCATAACCAACAAAAGTAGCATCAAAATATGAGCTTATATCATCTTGATTACGATCCGTTGAGTAAGCCCTCTCAACACGATTTTCATTTATAAAGTATTTAGATTCATCGTCATTTCAATGTGCGAAATTCCGCACTCATCATATGAATTACCTTGTACAGTAAAGCCTAGCTTTTCATAGAATGAGATTGCATGGACTTGAGAGGATAATGTCAATACTGATCGACGTTGCTTTTGAGCATAACTAATAATTTCTAGCATAATCATTTGTCCAAGACCTTGCCCCCGATAGGCTTTAACAACAGCCACTCGCCCTACACTGTGGTTCTGCAACAAACGCGCTGTGGCAATCGGCTGATCTTGGTCATAGATTACAAAATGCTGAGAAATCACATCTTGATCATCCCACTCATCTGCTTCAGTAATACCTTGTTCACAAATAAAAACCTGCGTTCGGATCAATTTAGCATCTTGCTGTAATTGATCCCAACGTCCGTGTTTGACCTGATACATACAATCCCCAGACTCGATTAACATTTGCAGCCAATATTTTCGATCGGCATTTGATCTTGCAATAATAATTCTAGGCTTTGTTTTTCAATGCCATACATGGCTTTTAAGGCTTGGATTTGTTGCATAATTTTTGGATCAGGCTGTTGAAGTGCTTTACGTTTCGTCGCCAAAATCATTTTATTTTTACTGGTATGTTCTAAGGCAACAAACTCGAATACTTTGGTTTCATAACCATATGCTTTCAGTAATAAGGCACGTAGGGTATCCGTCAACATTTCAGCCTGTTGCCCCGCATGAATACCGAATTGCAGCATTGGCTGTAATACTTCTGGGCTATGTAATTGTGGGCGAAGTTCTTTATGACAACATGGCGCACACATAATCATTGAAGCGTTCAGACGAATACCCGTATGAATCGCAAAGTCAGTGGCAATATCACAGGCATGTAAAGCAATCATCACGTCCAATTTCTCAGGTTGATAACTACGTACATCCCCCTCAAAAAAATCAAGATGGTTAAATCCAACCTGATCGGCAACATTCTGACAAAACTCGACTAAGTTGGAGCGCAATTCCACTCCTGTGATCAATGGTGTTTTTTGTTGCGACTGTAAATAATCATACAATGCAAAAGTTAAATAGCCTTTGCCTGAACCAAAATCGACAATATTCAACTCTTGCTGTGAGGCATCAATCTGTTCATAGGCATTGGAAAAGATTTCAATAAATTTATTAATCTGTTTCCATTTACGCGCCATGCTTGGAATGATCTGTCCTTTTTCATCGGTAATACCGAGATGCTTTAAAAACGTGCTTTGCTGTTGTACATAACGTTGTTTTTCACGATTGTGCTGTTGTTGTTCAACTTTAAGTACTGATGTTTGCTTTTTTTGATAATTTAACATCGCTTTCTTTTTATTTTTCTTTAATTGGATATCTTGATTCAAAGTGAATAAATTAGCTTGTTTAGATAGATTCAGTAACTCAGCAATCTTTTTTACACCATCAGTTAGAGTGTAATTTTTAGTCACATCCTGAGTGGTGTGATGATATAAACAAGACAGTGTTGCCTGTCCTTGTAATTCAATCATACGAAAAGTTATTTTCTCTAATTCTGTCAATTCACCTTTGTATTGACTAAGTATCAGCCGATCAAAGCTTTTATTTTCAATAGATTGCTGGATATCCAAGAAAAACTGCTGCTCTTGTTCAAAAGAAAATTTCGGCGCAAACATAATGAAAACCTGACAAATAGAAACTAAATTTTAAAGCGTCTTACTTTAAAAGGGAAATTGCATTACGATACAGTTGTATTTTTATGCAAACAATAAATCTGATGACCGTAAATACCCTGTTGAGCTATGACCCGAAAGAAGAACGAATTAATGCTTATAGTCATGGTATTGGAGCTGTATTAGCACTGATTGCTTCTATCTTACTCATTATTAAAGGTCAACACCTGCCTTTAGGACAATGGTGCAGTTTATGGGTATATGGTTTTAGCTTAGTCTTATTACTGAGTAGCTCAATGATTTATCATTTTGCTCAAGATGAGCGTAAACGCTATTGGTATAAAAAACTGGACCATACTGCAATTTATTATCTCATCGCAGGTACATATACCCCCTTTCTGAGCATCGCGATTCCGACAGCTAAAGCCCACTATTTACTGATTGCTTTATGGGTAATTGCACTGATTGGCACGCTATTTAAGTTAGTTTTTATTCATCGCTTTCAAAAAGTTTCATTAGCCGCTTATCTTGTGATGGGATGGTTGGCAGTTTTGGTCATGGATGATATGCAACGCTACCTTTCAAAAGAAGCAATTCAACTATTAATTGCAGGTGGACTTGCCTATACCGTTGGCACATTGTTTTATGCGTTAAAAAAGGTAAGATATACCCACGCAATTTGGCATGTTTTTGTGCTATTAGGGGCAGGTTTACACTTTTTGGCGATCTATTGTTATGTACTATAAAGCTCTACATTACATCCAATTTGTTAAGTAAACCCAGCATTCAAAAGGGCTTTTCAAGGTCATGATCGCTCTGCATCTTGAATAAATAAAATTAAGGTTATGTATGTCGTCAAGTACTACGACAGTCACTACAGCAGTGGCTAGCAACTCAAAAGTACGAGTGTTATTTGCCAGCCTCGTTGGCACTACGATTGAGTTTTTCGACTTTTATATCTATGCAACCGCAGCTGTATTGATTTTTCCACATCTCTTCTTCCCTGAAAGTAGTGATGGTGCCGCAGTACTTAAATCACTCGCAACCTTTGCAATTGCTTTTATTGCTCGTCCAATTGGTGCAGCCATTTTTGGACATTTAGGGGATCGAATTGGACGTAAAGCAACGCTCGTTGCGGCATTGCTTACTATGGGAATCTCAACCGTTTGTATTGGTCTTTTGCCGACCTATGCACAAATCGGTCTTGCAGCTCCTTTACTTCTTGCCTTATGCCGTTTAGGACAAGGTTTAGGCTTAGGCGGTGAATGGAGTGGTGCTGTTCTACTCGCTACTGAGAATGCACCAGAAGGTAAACGCGCTTGGTATGGTATGTTTCCTCAACTCGGTGCACCAATTGGCTTTATCCTTGCCACAGGCTCATTTCTATTATTGAATGCCTTTATGTCCGAGCAAGATTTTATGACTTGGGGATGGCGTATTCCATTTATTTCCAGTGCTGTATTGGTTCTTGTTGGTCTCTACATTCGTTTGAAACTGCATGAAACACCAGCCTTTCAAAAGGTGCTAAATAAGCAAAAAGAAGTCAATGTGCCATTTAAAGAAGTCATGACCAAGCATCTACCGATGTTAATTCTCGGTACGATTGCGGCAATCTGTACTTTTGTGGTGTTTTATCTCACGACAGTATTTGCTCTAACATGGGGAACAACTCAATTAGGCTATACACGAGGTGAGTTTTTACAACTTCAACTAGCCGCAACTTTGTGTTTTGCTGCATTTATTCCAGTTTCAGCCATTTTAGCTGAAAAATTTGGACGCAAAACCACATCAATCGCTGTTTGTGTATTATCAGCACTATTTGGCTTATGCTTCGCTCCATTGCTTGGTTCTGGTAGCCCGATATTGGTGTTTTTATTCTTGTGTATTGGACTTTCAATCATGGGGTTGACCTATGGACCCATTGGAACTGTGCTTTCAGAGATTTTTCCAACATCAGTACGTTATACAGGTTCAGCATTAACCTTTAATTTAGCTGGAATTTTTGGTGCTTCATTTGCACCTTATATCGCGACTCAACTTGCAGAAAATTATGGTTTAGGGGCTGTCGGTTTATATCTAAGCTTAGCTTCTGTATTATCTTTAATTGCATTTTTACTGATTCGTGAAACCAAAAATGATGATGTAAATAACCAAATTTAATCGCATCTCTTATTCTCGGATGATTTATTTAATCATCCGATAACCATTTATCGGGCAATTTCAAGCCTTTTACACTTGGTCTAACAACAACATTCTGCAAAATATTTTTTGTGCTAAAATACTTCCCTCCTATTTTTTAGACGACTGTATATATGTACGCAGTGATTATCGTTGCCGTATTTTTAGTCAGCTTCCTATACACTTATTATCGTGGCAAGGAACGATTAAAAGCATCTCGACAATTATTCGACCATTCTACATTCCTAGCCCCAGTTAACATGTTTATGACTGGTTTCTCTAAACTGCCAAACCAACCGTTCTTTGATGTGGCGCAGTTCCCAGAACTGAAACCATTACAAGATAACTGGCAAGTGATTCGAGAAGAAGCGATCCAACTTCAAAATCAAATTAAAGCTTCAGAAAAAAATAATGATGCTGGTTTTAATACTTTTTTTAAACGCGGTTGGAAACGCTTTTATCTGAAATGGTATCAAGATAGCCACCCATCAGCACAACAACTCTGCCCTAAAACAGTCGCTCTGTTGGAAAGTATTCCTTCAGTAAAAGCAGCCATGTTTACTGAATTACCATCTGGTAGTTATCTTGGGAAACATCGTGATCCTTATGCGGGCTCTGTTCGCTACCACTTAGGTTTAGTCACACCGAATAGCGATGACTGTTTCATTGAAGTCGATCAGGAGCGTTATTCTTGGAGAGATGGTGAAGCCACTGTTTTTGATGAAACTTATGTACATTGGGCACATAATCAAACAGATGAAACACGTATTATTTTATTCTGCGATATTGAACGTCCAATGAAATGGGGTTGGGCACAGAAAGTAAATCATTGGTTTGGTCGCAATGTTATGTCAGCGGCAAGTTCACCGAATGATGATCAAGACAAAACAGGTTTTATCAATCGAATTTTCAAGTATGGCTATGCCGTACATCATTATGGTCGTGGTTTAAAGCAACGTAATCGCAAAGTTTACTATCTTGCAAAATGGCTGATGTTTGCAATCATTATTGGTCTGATTTTATTACCTAGCTTTCTTTAATTAGCTGTAAAAAAAGGAGATGCATCTGCATCTCCTTTTTTTGTTGAAACTTTTATTGATTGGTAGCTTGTGGTGCTTGAGCACTTGCTGTTTGAGCAGCGGCTGCATCAGCAGCTTGTACTGCGGCTTCACCGATGAGTGCGATCTTCGCCTTTTCCTGACTCTTTGCAGATAATGCCGGATTAGCAGCTACGATACGATTGATATTGGCAGAGTTAGCAGGTGCGATAGCCGCTGTTTGCAAAACAATTGGGCGATTCCCTGTATCTCCAAGTGTATATCGAATCCCTGTACGAGGGCTGATTACTGTGGTCACTTCACGTTTAACTTGAGCTTCAGCTGTCGTCGCGCCTTTTGCTGCAAGTACTTTGTCGACTGTGGTTGTGGTCGTTGCTTGTGGTGCTTCATTAGCAAAGCCTACACTTGATACCGCAACACTCGCTAAAATTAAAAGTTGTAATGGTTTTTTCATTGTCTTCCCGCTTTTAATGCGAATCCAATTAAGGAGGATAATTCTCATAATAAAACTACAAAGTTGCTCTAGACACAAGTTACTTCTCGTAAAAAAGCAGAGCAAATGCTCTGCTTTTCATTTGAATACAAACTAAGTCAAAATTTTAAATTTTACCGTGACATTGTTTATATTTTAAACCTGAACCACATGGGCATGGCGCATTACGGCTTTCTGGCACTGGAAATACTGCATTTCCAGATAAGCTACCACTCTCTTCAGAAATCGTCACTTCACCTGTTAAACCATCAACATCATCATGTTCAAAAGAAAGACGCATAGATTCAGCTTGACGTTGTTGCTGAGCTTCTAATTCAGCCAACTCTTCTGCTGTTGGTACGTGAACGCGAGATAGATCAGTTACAACATCTGATTTAATAATACCCAGCATATTCACGAACAAATTAAACGCTTCTTTCTTATACTCTTGCTCAGGATTTTTCTGAGCATAGCCACGTAAATGGATCCCTTGACGTAAATAATCCATCGCTGCTAAATGATCTTTCCAATGACGATCAAGTGAATTCAACATAAAGTGACGTTCAAGCATTGCGGCTGACTCATCACCCATTTGCTGACGGCGTTGACGATAACGTGCAATTACTTCATCAGAAATACGTGCGACCAAGCCTTCCTCATCCAAGCGGCGATCTTGATCTAACCACTGCTGTACAGGAAGCTCGATACCTAGATCCGTGCGTAAAGCAGTTTCTAGACCAGGAATATCCCATTGATCATGGATTGATTCAGGTGGAATGAAGTTCGCAATTACCCCTTTCATCACCTCTTTATGCATCTCTTCGATATAATCTTGTAATGTACTTTCTGCCAAAATCTCATCACGTTGTGAGTAAATAATTTTACGTTGTTCATTATTTACATCGTCGTACTTCAATAGATTTTTACGAATATCAAAGTTACGTGCTTCAACTTTGCGCTGCGCATTTTCAATCGAACGACTCACCATTTTGTGCTCAATGGCTTCATTTTCTTGCAAGCCCATTGCACGCATCATCGCAACGACACGATCACCCGCAAAGATACGCATCAAATCATCTTCAAGTGATAAATAGAAGCGTGATACACCTGGGTCACCTTGACGACCTGCACGACCACGAAGCTGGTTATCAATACGACGTGATTCGTGACGTTCCGAACCGATGATATGTAAACCACCAGAATTTAATACATCTTCGTGATCTTTTTCCCATTGTGCTTGTAAACGAGCTTCGTCTTCAGGGGTGGGATTTTCAATTTTGGCAAGTTTTGCTTTCCAGTTACCACCCAGCAAAATATCCGTACCACGACCTGCCATGTTGGTTGCAATCGTGACGGCGTTTGGACTACCTGCTTGCGCAATAATATCTGCTTCACGCTCATGTTGTTTTGCGTTCAAAACTTCATGATGAATCCCTGCTTGCAGCAGTTTTGAAGATAATATTTCACTTGCTTCAATCGTTGCCGTACCAATCAAAATAGGCGCAACACCATGCTTACGAATATTGGTAATTTCTTCGATAATTGCGTTGTATTTACCGTTACGATTTAAATAAATTAAGTCGTTGTGATCCTTACGCACCATCGGACGGTGAGTTGGGATAATAACAACATCTAAACCATAGATTTCTTTCATTTCAGCAGCTTCAGTATCAGCTGTACCTGTCATGCCTGAAAGCTTTTTATATAAACGGAAATAGTTCTGGAACGTTGTGGTTGCCAAAGTTTGGTTTTCAGGCTGGATTTCCATATTTTCTTTGGCTTCAACTGCTTGGTGCAAACCTTCAGACCAACGACGACCGGGCATAGTACGACCAGTACTTTCATCCACAATAATGACTTCTTCTTTTTGAGTCTGTGGATTTACGCCAATAATATAATGTACGTTCTTTTGATATAAGTAATGCGCGCGAATTGCAGCAGTCACATGGTGAACCAAATTCAAATTGGTCGCTGAGTAAAGACTCTCACCCTCAGCCAACAATCCCATACGAATTAATTCTTGTTCAACAGTCTCGTAACCCACTTCAGTCATTTCAACTGTACGTTGTTTCTCATCTACCCAGAAATGTCCACCATCAGCCACTTTTTCTTCTTTCTGTGGACGTAGTGTTGGTGGAATACTATTAATCAACTGATACAAATGAGATGAATCTTCACTTTGTCCAGAAATAATGAGTGGTGTACGTGCTTCATCAATCAAGATTGAGTCAACTTCATCGATGATCGCATAGCTTAAGCCACGTTGTTTTTTCTCTTGTAGAGAAAATACCATGTTGTCACGTAGATAATCGAAACCAAATTCGTTGTTGGTACCGTAAGTAATATCGGCGAAATAAGCTTCAGCTTTTTCGGCTGGCATTTGCATTGAATAAATCACGCCAATGCTGAGACCTAAAAATTCAAATAATGGGCGATTCAACTCAGCATCACGTTGTGCCAAGTAATCATTCACCGTAATCACATGAACACCTTGACCACTCAATGCATTGAGATAGCAGGCCAAAGTACCCATGAGGGTTTTACCTTCACCTGTACGCATCTCAGCAATTTTACCTTCATGTAAGGTAATACCACCAATCAACTGCACATCATAGTGACGCATACCCATAACCCGTTTTGCTGCTTCACGGCAGACTGCAAAGGCTTCAGGCATCAATTTATCTAAACTTTCACCGTTGCTAAAACGCTGTCTGAATTCTGGAGTTTTTGCAGAGAGGTCTGCATCGCTAAGAGCAGATATCGTCGGTTCAAGCGCATTAATTTGTTCAACAATTTTACGCATGCGTTTGAGCTCACGCTCATTTTTTGTACCGAAGATACCTCCGATCAGACTTGCCAACATGAATAAACTCTCTAATCCTGTTTGTTTAAATAAGTAATTTTTTCTTAGCTGTTATTATGGAGTCAGAAATAAGAACTACAAGGGCTTTGCATCCAAACAGGTAAAAAAACTGCGAGGCGATTCTGACATCACACAACTAAAGAGCGTTAATGTAGCAAATTTGGATTTAACTTACATCGCTTTGCGTGTGAATTTATGATCAATTTTTTAGCTTCGCTACATTCAATTATCTTAAATTCTCATAACAAAATGAAAAAACAATAATTTTATTTATAAAGTGATTCCTGCATATTAAATACACACATAAAACATCAATAATGTATTGAGGACTAATTAAATGACATTACGTTTAGGTGATATAGCCCCGAATTTCCAACAAGACTCTAGCGATGGTCATATTGATTTTTATCAATTTTTAGACGACAGCTGGGGCATTTTATTCTCACATCCAGCGGATTTCACCCCAGTTTGTACCACTGAACTTGGCTTCACCGCTAAACTGAAAGATGAATTTACAAAGCGTGGCGTCAAAGCAATTGCACTTTCAGTCGACGATGTTGAATCGCATAAAAGCTGGATTCAAGATATTAATGAAACACAAAATACTACGGTCAACTTTCCAATTATTGCGGATAAAGATCGTAAAGTTTCTGAACTATATGGTTTTATCCACCCAAATGCGAGTGAGACCTTAACTGTTCGCTCACTGGTCATTATTGATCCGAATAAAAAAGTCCGCTTGATTATTACTTATCCAGCCTCAACAGGTCGTAACTTTAATGAAGTATTGCGAGTGGTAGATTCACTACAGCTAACGGATAAACATAAAGTCGCAACACCTGCAAATTGGCAACATGGTGAAGATGTCGTCATTGTACCATCGTTGAAAGATGAAGAAGAAATTAAACAACGCTTTCCAAAAGGTTATAAGGCAGTGAAACCTTACCTACGTTTAACACCACAACCTGAGCAAGATTGAAGCCGACTAAAGGCTTCAAACGCAGCGCAAGACAAACGAAGTGCGCAGTACACAAAACGAATAACACTCGTTACGAACGCAAGTCGAACAGTAAAAATATTGAATCTGAATAACAAACTCTATTGCCTATCGACCCGATAGGCTTTTTAAATCGCAAAATAAAAACTTGTTGGTATTTTTTAATCGATACGTTATAAAAATAATTCTCTTCAAAATAGAATAACAATCACGATGATTTATAACATCCATCATCTCCATTGCGGAAGCTTCTGCCCTGTTTGTGCTCCCCTATTTGGACAGAAAGGCTGGAAAGCACATCTAGTTTGTCATTGCCTACTTATTGAAACTGATCGAGGTCTGGTTTTAATTGATACAGGCTTGGGTACACAGGACTATTTGCACACTGAACAACGTCTAGGTTCATTACTGACTCAATTTGGTTCGATTGTGCCCAATCTCAAATTAAGTGCCATCGAACAAATTCAAAAATTAGGTTTACGCCCTGAAGATGTGCAACATATCTTTGTCACACATCTTGATTTTGATCATGCAGGTGGTATCTCAGATTTTCCTAATGCAACCGTGCATATTTTAGCTTCCGAGTTTAATGCAACACAGACATTAACAGCCAAAGGTAAACTTCGTTATAAAACTGAACAATTTAAACAACATCGTCATTGGAATTTTGCTGAACATACAAATGGTGAAGCTTGGTTTAATTTAAAAAGGGTTCAAGGTCTTCCTTTTTTCCAAGATGAAATATTAATGATTCCATTGATTGGTCATACTGCTGGACATTGTGGTATTGCAATTAAAAAAGCTGAAGGCTGGATTTTATTCTGTGGTGATGCGTATTACACCCATTTAGAACTCAATCCAAAAAACAAATTGAGAGCCTTAGATCTTACTGAACGTTTATTGGCAGAAGATAATCGACAAAGGTTACATAACCTTAAACAGTTACAATATCTGGCTCAACATGAACCGAGTATTGAGTTAATTTGTGCGCATGATCCTGTTGAATTTGATCGTTATCAATAATATGAAAAAAGCGCTTATCACTGTTGTTCTTTTATCAACGCTTAATGTTTCTGGGTGTATGCAGCATTCGAGTTTAGAAAAAGACCAACGTCCTCAAAATTGGGGAACTCTTATTTCTAATAGCTATAATTTTTATCAAATTAGTTCAGATGTTTTTCGTAGCGAACAGCCAAGTATTGATTTGATCCCAAGCCTTGAAGCTTATCAAATTAATACGATTATCAATTTGAGAGCTAGAAATGAAGATGCCAAAGTTTTAAAAGATCAGCCTTTTAATCTGGTACACATTCCAATCAATACTTGGGCAATCAATCGTAAAGACTTGTTAGAAGCAATGCGTGTTATTCAAACTGCTAAACAACAAAACCAGAAAATCCTAGTGCATTGCTATCATGGCTCAGATCGAACTGGTGCCACAATTGCGATGTATCGAATTATTTTTGAGCATTGGGCAATTGAAGATGCGGTTAAAGAAATGAAACAAGGGGGATACGGCTATCATATTATTTGGAAAAATATTGACCACCTTTTCACCCCTGAAAATATAAAATGGATTCAACAACAACTTTCGAATCCAGCATCTATTTAGATTGCGAGATGAGTTTTAGATTAAATCCAATTTTTAGAGAGATAGAGCTTAGACGTGTAAGATTTGTTTCTTTAATTTTTGGGTTTTATGCACTTTTTATTGGGCTTTTAAAAAACCTAATTTTATAAGCTGAATGGTAACCTAACAAATACGAACTAAGCTGAAGAATTGGCAAAAACAGAGTTGCTAAGTAATATTTTCAAAACTTCAGAATCACCACCATCGCTATCCGTGACCAATAAAAATACCTCACCATCCGATGTCGACTCTAACCATGTAATTCCTTCTACTTTAATAGCAAGAGTTTGTCCTTTCGAATCCTGAATCAGATGTGTATATAAAATTTTTCCCTCAGGCGATAACACCAAAATAAAACTGCCTAGCACCGCGCCATCATCATAATTGTTTAATGTTTGCTCAACCGCAGCAGTGGCAACAATAAGATTTTTCTCCACAAAAAAATAAGCATCAGAAATACCACTTGCTGCCCCTTCAAGCTCTGGTAATGTCAGATTGAATGATTTTTTGAGCGCACATTCTAATGATTTTCCATTTTGAATCTTTATTAAATCAAAGACTAAAACACCATGAAAACGATTGATATTGCCACGTTGAAAAATGTATAAATTGTTTTGATCTGAACAAACTGCTTCTATATTGAGATCAGCGCCACCAGTCAACGCCAAACAATGTTCTAAGAAATCATAATCCGAGGTATCAAATAAAACATGAACCTGATGATCAGCTGGATTATACAATAATGCTTTTTTTCGATTTTCTGTAGAACCTGAACCCATCACTAGTAACTGAGGTTGTCTGTCAAAGCGAATACAGCTAAGCGCTTCAAAGTCTGGTTTAGTTTTTTTACTAAATACCGTTAGTGTCGTATGCTTAGGCTGTTCAAATAATGGAATTTTTTCAAAATTAGTCGCACGATTGATGTTATTTTTTCGATCGGTTTTGAGTAAGAAACCCACATCATCTCCAACCAAGTAGAGATCATCCCCCACACAAGCTGCGCCAGAAAGTGCACTAACACTCGAATCCTCTGAAAATATAAAGTGTTCTAATATCTTAAAGCTGCTACTCATCTTGTACTCACTGCCCGCAGAAATAGAACACTTGTAACAAGGTCAAAACCAGACGCTTTCCAGCTTTGATCTAGTCGTTTATCTTTTGTTATCGCTGATCAAGTGGAACCCAATCAATCACCCACGCTGATTTCATATTTAAACTTTCATCAGAGGTAATTTTTTTACGTGCTGCATCTGCAACATCTCGGTCCTTCGATGGTCCAACCATGATACGAATTCCTTTTGAAGTCGGGCTTGTTGTAACCTTATAACCTTTGGCACGCAATTTAGATACAACTGCATCTGCATTGGCTTGGTTAGCAGCCAATGCCACTTGTACCATCCACTTTTTATCTCCATTTTCCATGAGATCACGAGCCTTTTCAGCTTCGGCTTTTTTCTCAGCATCAGCTTTACGCTTTTTCTCGTCAGCCGATTTTTTCTCAGCTTCAGCTTTACGCTTCTCTTCAGCTGCTTTTTTCTCAGCTTCGGCTTTGCGTTTATCTTCGGCAATTTTCTTGTCTGCCTCAACTTTACGCTTTTCTTCTAACGCTTTTTTATCAGCGTCAGCTTTACGCTTATCTTCCTCAGCCTTTTTTTCAGCTTCTGCCTTACGCTTCTCTTCTGCCAACTTTTTTTCGGCTTCAGCCTTGCGCTTGTCTTCCGCTAATTTTTTATCAGTATCACTTTTCTGCTGCTCTGCTTTTTGCTGTTCTACTTTTTTCTTTTCATCTAATTTATTTTTTTCTTCGGTCGCTCGTTGTGTCTTAGCTTTATCATCTTCGCCAAGCTCTGGCGGAATGTTATCAGAGCTTTCCTGTTCGGCTGTACGGCGTGCATTAATTGCAGCGTATTCTTCGGCTGCTTTACGCGCAGCAGCAGCTTCAGCTTCCTGTTGCATTTTTAGAAAATCAGCTGCACGTGCTTCTTGTTCAGCAACGGCTTTCTCACGAGAACGGCGTTGTTCTTCAAGCAATCTTTTTTCTGTCTCAACATCTACGGCTAATGGTTGTAATGAAACCATTTCACCTTCTTGGGTCGATTGAGCTGTTTGAGTTTTAGGTTCTGTTTTAGGAATTGGATGTGTAATTGCGGTTTGCGTTTTGTCATGCCCTATTTCGTCATTACCTTTAAGGAGTAATGCTGCCAATAAAACACCTCCACCCAATAGAACAACGCCTCCCATCCAGCGTTGTTTGTTATTCATTGACATTGTTCTAAATACTCCCAAACCGCTTCTAAGGTATGAAACGATCCACAGACTAAAATCAGCTGATTGTTATTACTTTGTTTCAGCACATCTTCAAAGGCTTGCTGGATATTACCGTACTCATATACCTGTTGACCTTGTAATGCATCATGTAATTGATGCAATGGGGCTGCTCTAGGTACATTTAAACTAGCAATAAACCAATCTTTTACTGTTGTTTTTAGTAAATCGGTGACAGACGAGATATCTTTATCTGCCAGCATTGAAAATACCGCGACAACATCTGTGTACTGTTTATTGTATTTTAAGAATTTTCGCAACTGATTCAATAAAAATTCGACGCCATGTGGATTATGTCCAGCATCAAAAATCACTGTTTTGTCTTGAATTTGCCGTATTTCAAAACGACCTTGCAAACGTGCTTGCTGAATACCTGTTGCGATCGCTGCCTGAGAGACCTCAATACCACTCACCAGTACCGCTGCAACAGCAGTCGAAATATTATCTAATGCAAGCTGACCGATTGGCAGTTTTAGCGTTGTGCCAGAGGATGCAAATGACCAAGTTTGACCATCGTCATTAAGTTGATAAAAATAATCTCGATTCAGCGCATATAGATCTGCTTGAGTTTCAGCTACTTTATCTTGAATCGCTTGGGGTAATTGTTGTTGACCCGCAAATACCACTGGAATATTCGGACGAATAATCCCTGCTTTCTCAAAGGCGATTTTTTCTATCGTGTCACCTAACCAATCGACATGATCTAAACCAATATTGGTAATCACGGCAATATCAGGATCAATCACATTCACGACATCCAGACGACCGCCTAAGCCAACCTCAAGTACCCAGACATCACATTGTTTTAGTTTAAAAATAAGAAAAGCAGCCAAAGTGGTTGCTTCAAAAAAGGACAATGATAAACCACATTCTCGGCGAGCTTGGTCAACCAACACAAAGGCATCAACTAAGCTTTGATCATCAACTTCAATACCAGCAAGTTTTACCCGCTCATTAAAACGATAAATATGCGGTGATTGATACAGACCAACTTTATAACCTTGTGCATTTAAAATTGCAGCGAGTGTCGTTGTTGTTGAGCCTTTACCATTTGTTCCTGCCACAGTAAAAACTTTTGCTTGAGGTTGCATAACTCCCAACTTTTCAGCAACGGGAATTACGCGCTCTAAACCTAAATCAATGCCTGTAACATGAACATGGCCCCAATAATCGAGCCATGTTGTTAATGTATCTGTAGAATGTGGTGCGTCCAGTTTCAAGGTAAATTCATCAGTTTAGCTACGAGTCTATATACAGTATCACGTAATGCATGACGATGAACAATTTGATCGACCACACCATGATCAAGCAAATATTCTGCACGTTGGAATGGTTCTTCTAACTTCTCGCGAACTGTTTGTTCAATGACGCGTTTACCTGCAAAACCAATCATCGCTTTCGGTTCAGCAATATGTACATCACCTAACATCGCTAATGAAGCTGTTACACCCCCATAGACGGGATGAGTCAATACAACGAGGTATGGAACACGAGCTTCTTTCATTTTTTGAATCGCAGCCGAAGTACGTGCCATTTGCATCAAAGACAACATGCCTTCTTGCATACGAGCACCGCCTGAAGCAGCAAAACAAATTAACGGTTGATGTAGTTGAATTGCTCGTTCTGCCGCTTGGATAAAACGATCACCAACAACGGTCCCCATTGAACCACCCATAAAATCGAACTCAAATGCACAAGCCACCAAGTCCAAACCTTTTAATGAACCTTGCATTACAACTAACGCTTCTGTTTCACCAGTTTTATCTTGTGCGTCACGCATACGCTCTGGATAAGGTCTGCTATCCACAAACTTCAATGGATCTTTCGCAGTAAATTCTTGACCTAACTCTGCATTGACTTGATCAAAGAACCAATTCAAACGATCACGTGCGCGCATACGCAAATGCTCATCGCATTGTGGGCATACGTAGGCATTAAATGACATTGCCGTACGTGTTACTAAGGCATGACATTCAGGACATTCAATGGTTGGTTCCGTAAATGTTGCTTTGAATGTTTGTTGTTCATTCGCAACTTGAATACCAGGCACTTGACGCTCTGTCCAAGGCGTTGATGGGCTCAGAACCTTCCCTGCTGTTAATTCTTGACTCATACTAACTCATCGAGCGCGGCTCGAAGCTCCTTCACTTTATTCACCGTCTGTTGCACAGCTTCGTCTGCTGGCAATGTTGCAAAAGATTTAACGAAAGCACTTCCTACGATTACGGCATCAGCAACTTGACCCATTGCTTTTGCAGAAGCTGCATCACTAATCCCAAAACCAACTCCAACAGGAACGTTAGTCATGCTCTTAATTTTCGCAATACGAGCTGCTGCTTCAGAGGTATCTAGTGTTGCTGCACCTGTCACACCTTTTAACGACACATAGTAAACAAAGCCACTGGCTTGATTTACAACATGCTGAATACGTTTATCAGTTGATGTTGGTGCGAGTAAGAAAATTTGATCCATCTCATTTTGTTTTAAGACATCGCCAAATTGCTTTGATTCTTCAGGCGGTAAGTCCACCAAAAGTACACCATCAACACCACAATCTTTCGCATAAGCCACAAACTTTTCATAACCAATCACTTCAACAGGATTTAAATACCCCATTAAAACAACGGGTGTCGTTTGATCTTTTTCGCGAAATTCTTTCACCATATTCAAAGCATCGAGTGTGCTCGATCCACCTGCTAAAGCACGTTCAGCAGCTAAGGCAATCACTGGACCATCCGCCATTGGATCTGAGAACGGCAGTCCTAGCTCAATGACATCAACGCCTGCTTCAACCATTTGATGAAGCAATGGAACCGTGACTTGTGGATGCGGATCTCCTGCCATAACATAAGAAACAAGCGCTTTACGGTGCTGAGATTTAAGCTGTTCAAAACGAGTGGCAAGACGTGACATAGGATTATGCTTTCCTTGATTTATATAAATTGAGGAGTTGTTTGTAGTCATACAATAACACTGCATTGTAACGCTATTTTTTGTTCATTGAACAGAGTTTGACGTGATTGCAGCAGTGAATGTTGCTACTTACAACTGCCCTGCTACATTTATCTATATTTTCAGCTTTTTCTCAATGATCAAAGCTTCCTAATTTCACGCTATCACTAAGACGAGCCATTTTTTTAAAGTCGCTTTAAAATTTTATTATTTTCTCATATAACCCGAAAGCTTTTTTGACTCGTTTAAACTTATAATTAAAAACCTCAGTCGAGACTATGATCATGCACCATTTCAATCTATCTTTAATTAAAAAATCTTTGTTGATTGCATCCATCAGTTTATGTGCGCCAATGATTGAAGCAGAAGGAACTGCAACATCTACAACACCAACGACAGAAAATCCTCAAATCAATACCATAGTGGAACAAGCTCCTCCTGATTCAGCTTCTCATCTAAGCATGAGTCAAGCTGCCATCACGACGTTAGCGCAAAGCACGCCAATAGCAAAAAATAATGCCCAATTCCCACGATATAGCACAGCATTACAACAGGCTTTAAACCAGAAAGATCGAACACATTTAGACATTATGCTATATAGCCAACCTAAACAACAAAAACAACTCTTGGCATGGTTAAATAAAAACAAGGTTAAAATCCAGTCCCAAACAACTGAATATATTTTTGTTAAATTAACACCACAACAATTGATGAATTCCACTTTATCCCGGCATCGTGCGTTAAAAAGTGCTGATTTACAAGCTCAACTAGCTGTTCCAGTCGTCACCAATCAAACCGGAATTACTCAGCCCACCACATTGGAAAAGCAACCTACAACAGCTCAAGAATCTATACCAGCACCTGTAAACTTATGTGCAAAACAGAATCTCAATCCAACTGAGAAATGTGTTCAGACACAACTGGATGCATCTGGTGAAGTCATTAGTCAGACAGCCATGAGCCTCGCAATCCTCGACAGCTTATCCAAACACAATAAAAAACAAAATTTGATATTTTCCCCTCAAAGTCTAGCGGAAAGTGGTTTAGCTTTATTATTGGCAAGTTCTAAACCAACTCAATTAGTACGTCCAACTTGGTTTTTACCGCAATTCCAAAATACATCACAATTTGAGCAACTGCATTTAGCAACATATAGCCCAAGTTATCAATCATGGAATCAGACTTGGTATAATCAACAAGCTAAAGTTCAAACAAAATTTGTTGAGCAATATCAAAGAATCTTACACGGTTCAATACAAACCATTGATTTTAACAATGCCCAACAAGCTGCTGCTCTCATTAATCAGGATATTGCGAAAAAAACTAGACAACATATTACCCAATTACTGGATGCGACCGATGTTCAAAATGCGCAAGTGGTTTTAACTAATGCAGCTTATTTTAAAGCTCAATGGCAAATGCCTTTTGAGGACTATAAAACGGCACTACAAACTTTTAAAAATGGCGATCAAAAAACCGTCTCTGTAGCAACCATGAACAATACCCTCTCTGTATCATCCGCACAGGCACAAAATTGGACAATGGTAAATTTGCCCTTCCATGATGGGCAAACCCTATTGTCATTATTATTACCCCCTGAAAAAACCCCACTTGCCTTGCCAACAACACAAGTGTTATATCAACTTGATCAGGCTCAACAAACTCAAAAAATTGATCTCGCCTTACCCAAAATTAAACTCACTGGCGATAAAATTAATCTAACCCAACTGTTCCCTAACATTTCCACTTGGCAGCTTGATCAGTTACTGATTGATGACCAGGTCAAACAGCTTAAAGGTTTACATCAAGCCACAATTGAATGGGATGAACAAGGGGCAGAAGCCGCAGCAGCCTCTGCGGTCATTGGTAAACGTTCTTTGGCTGCCAATATTCCCCAAATCAGCTTTAATCGTCCTTTTGTTTTCTTGGTACGTGATCAAAAACAAGTGTTATTTTCAGGTGTTGTCCGTCAACTGGAAGCAGTAAAAACAGCTGTGAAAGAAGAAACAACACCAATAAAAACGCCTACAACAGCACTCTCTGCAATAGAGCCAACAACTGTAACATCTACAGCAGAAGATCATTCTCACCACTAAAAGAAAATGGGCAGTATCTGTAACACTGCCCATTTTTTGATGCCTACATTATTTCAAGAATAAATATTCTCCGCCTGCATTATGTCTAGCCGATGGCAATGCCCCATAAGTTGGATATTGTTGATAACGACTGGTAATACCTTGATAAATAAATTTATAGGCATTTTGCCCACGTAACTCTTTCTCTATGTCCATTTTATTAAGCTGAGCAATAAAAGCGTTTGCAAATGGTGATAAACCATTATTCGCATATTTATCCCAATCTTGTACCTTTTCTTCACTACCGGAGGTCATCACCATGACTGAACGGCGTTTCAATACTGCATTGCTCGGTAATTCAGGTTCACGTTGTAAGGCTGTTTCATAGCTTAAACTGCCTGAAAAACAGCTATAAGATACCAGTAAAATTTGTTTAGCTTTAATTCCACTGATAAAATTGGCGACATCAATACTTGACATCCATGTTGTTTCAGGGCGTTTACCATTTTGTCTCTTTAAACTGGCATCAACAGCAAACCAATATCCCACCAAAGACTAGCTTTGAACTGTACCATGTCCTGCATAGTAAATCAGAACACTATCATCTTCACCACTATAGCCAAATCCTAAAAACTATAGAACAATAGAGATATGGGATATTCAAAAGATTTTAAAGACAAAGTCATAGAAATTATGATTCGAGATGAAATGTCTGTGCGAAAAGCAGCACAGCATTTTAACATCTGTATACAGACAATTCAGAACTGGAAAAAGTCCACTACAAACAAACCTATTCCTGGCCGTCCAGCTAAAATTAGCAGAGAGCAAATATTGAAGATGGACAATGCGACCTTTCACAAAGGGAAAAGACCTCAGGAGTTGGTACGTTGTGCGGGCCATTACATTGTGTGGCTTCCTAGATATAGTCCAGATTTAAATCCAATAGAAAATATGTGGTCGCGAGTCAAGGCGATTCGAAATAAGTTTAGAGTTAAAGATATTGATAAATTATTTAAAGTAGGACTTACGCACTATCATTTATAGATTCTCTGTGGTAGCAGATGGTTTTTATCGAGAATAAAGTCATCAATGAAGTCTTTGATGATTGGTCTAAATAATTTCTTCTGCCAACGATATACATTTTCAAAGATCTGATCAAACTGGTTCTTTTGTATCTCGACGTAGGCCATCAAGGCTGAAAAAATATGATTCAAAATCAGTTTAGATCGTCT
>NZ_NHRQ01000029.1:0-29131 GCF_002165335.1 Acinetobacter sp. WCHA29 | reverse complement strand
AATCTGACTGTCAGTAAATTTAGATGTTTTCATGCAGAATCTCCTGCTTTGATCTTAAGAGAAAATTCTACTTTTACATCCTTTTATTTTTAGGGGGGATTACCCACCCACTGCAAGCGTTAGCCACATATTGATGTTTTTTAGACCTGCCAATTCCGCTCTAATACTGGCTGACTTTTGTGGTGCAATATTGGGAACGAAAAGGCTGACACCGATTAAAGTAATAAAGGCAATCACGGCAGAAAACTCAAAACCAGATTTCCAACCAAATTGCTGACCAAGCCAAGTTGCAATAGGAACCCCAATCACATTGGCAAGGGTGAGTCCCATCATTACTTGTGCAATCGCAGTTGCTCTACGTTGTTTTCCTGCCAATTCGGCTGCAACTAATGCGGCTACACCAAAATAAGCACCATGAGGAAAGCCTGCAATAAAACGGGATATCAGCATAGCTTCAGATGTTGTTGCGAAGGCAGTGGCGGCATTGGCTAAACCATAAAATAACATCAAGCTGAGTAATAGCGTTTTACGCGGTACTTTAGCTCCTAAAATTGCAATAATCGGTGCGCCAACCATAACACCAAGCGCATAGGCGCTAATGAAATAGCCTGCATGTGGAACACTGACATTTAAATCAGTAGCGATTTCTTGAATTAACCCCATAGCAACAAATTCAGTCGTTCCAATACAGAAACTACCAACTGCCAAGGAGAAAATCACTAGAAAAAGAGAGAAATTAGGTTGAGGAGATAAATTTAACAACTGTTTTAATCAGAACATAGAGAGATCTAAATTATAACCATCAAGATACTTTAGATCTTAAGCTTATCGTATTGATTGTGCATATTTATCAGATTTCGTAGAGCCTTTTGGCTAAACCTTGGCAATTCATAGAAGTAAAAAGATGACTGATTACAGAGAACTACTTAAAACTAATTTTTCGACGAATCTGTATTTTATTCCAGCTTATAGGCCTGAGTTAAATCGAATCGAGATGGTATGGAAGCAAATGAAATATGATTGGCGAGATTTTCAAGTCATGACAGCTGATAAAATAAAGCAATGAGTGGAGAAAGTATCAAACCAATTCGGAAAAGAATACATGTTTACTTTTTGATGACAACCTATAATCAGTAAATCAATAAAAGAAGAATGGGTATTGAGCATGTATTTGGCAGCCTGAAAACCTTCAAGATCCTTGCCGAACGTTATCGAAATAGAGGCAAAAGACTCGGTTTGAGATTCAATTTAATTGCTGGAATCTATAACTTGGAGCTGAGTAAAAAATGATTTATGAAAGAAGTCTATTATAAAAAAGTTTTAATTATTTATGTCAAATCATAAAAGTAGAAATAGTCGCAACTACTTCTACTTTAATTAGAGGATGTATCAGGCTTAATGAGGTGGTAGCAACATAATAACTGCTTGATTCAGTAACAATACGATATCTTCTAAAATATCCGTATGATTAAATTCTTCATCAAATGTTAAGCTTTCACCATCTGCAATTTGTTTCAGTTGTGCTTGGAAAGATTGAGAAATACAGATATTTTCCCCATTTGCCCAAAAGTCTAATAATTGATCTTGTTGTCTATAGAGCAATCTTGATGCAGGTTCTAGAATAAGTTGATAGCCGCCATTGATAACTTCAAGTAAATCATCTACCACAATTTCTTCTGGCTCAGGAATACTATTGGGATATTTAGACTCACTCATGTATGCCATGATCGCAGCATCAAATTCTGGTGCTTGAGTGAGATAATCAAGTAATTGAGTCTTGAGATAAGAAAACTCGGTATTATTTATTTCTCCAATAGCATTCGTTTTTATGCGAGTAATATCCGCTAGAGGATATGTTAAGACTGAGTTTTTTGCGAATTGTTCACTGAGTCGATCTGTCATTTCAGCTAAATTTGGCATACGGAAGCCAAATGAGAAAGTTAAACAATCATCCTCGGCAACGCCATAATGAGCAAGACCAGGCGGTACATATAATAGATCGCCAGGTGCAAGTACCTCATCAAAATTTACACTCATTTGAGAAAGGAGTTTTAATGGTTGATCTGCAACAAACTCTGTTGATTCATCACACATTTGACCGAGTTGCCAACGGCGATGACCATGCCCTTGTACAAGGAACACATCATAGAAATCGAAGTGCTTACCAACAGAGCCACCTTTAGGTGCATAAGAGACCATGATGTCATCGCGGCGCCATTGAGGAATAAATGGAAATTTTTTCCAGAGCTCAGCAATATCAAAAGAATAATGGTCCACCGCTTGAACCAAGATAGTCCAAAGATTCGGTAACTTTTGGAAATCGCCTTTAGTGAGTGGTGATGATTTTACATGCCATTCATTTGGATTTTTATTTTTTTGACGAATCAAGCGAGCACTGACATCTTCTTCTAGCGCTAGTTCCTTGACATCTTCGGGTTCTAATAAACCCATAATTTCAGGCATTGCATTGCGAACTAACAATGGTTTTTTTTGCCAATATTCATTCAAGAATTGTTCTGCGGTAATACCGCCGAGTACCGCTAAGGATTCAGACATGTCAAAGAGACCAGCAACTTAAAAATTATGGTGTATTCTCTATTGAGTTGAATATCGGTGCAAGTCTTGTGATGATTGTAAGTAAATCTATAAGAAATTCGGTTTAAAAGCTTCAGAAAGTATTTAATCTTGATCAATTAGAAGTGGACTCGTTCACAGCCTTTCAAAAAAACAGTATGCTTAAGATGCAGAAAGGAGCATACATGTATCAAGTACTGGCAAGAAAATACCGTCCTCGTAATTTCAATGAGTTAGTTGGGCAAAACCATGTTTCTCGTGCTTTAACCAGCGCATTAGAACGTGGGCGTTTGCATCATGCTTATTTGTTTACAGGAACGCGCGGTGTCGGGAAAACCACGATTGCCCGTATTTTAGCCAAGTGTTTGAACTGCGAGACAGGCGTGACGTCAACGCCGTGTGAAGTTTGTGCAACTTGTAAGGCCGTAAATGAAGGTCGTTTTATTGATTTAATTGAGATCGATGCGGCATCTCGGACCAAGGTTGAAGATACCCGCGAGTTACTCGATAATGTGCCTTATGCGCCGACGCAGGGTCGCTTCAAGGTCTATCTGATCGATGAAGTGCATATGCTTTCAACGCATTCATTTAATGCCTTGCTCAAAACTCTGGAAGAACCACCAGAGCATGTGAAGTTCCTCTTTGCAACGACAGATCCACAGAAATTGCCGATCACCGTCATCTCGCGCTGTTTGCAATTTACGTTACGTCCTTTGGCTGTTGATGAAATTACGGAACATTTGACAGCAATTTTAAATAAAGAGCATATCGAAGCCGATCAAGATGCGATTTGGCAAATTGCAGAATCTGCACAAGGTTCATTACGTGATGCCTTGTCTTTAACAGACCAAGCAATTGCCTATGGTCAAGGTGCAGTCCATCATCAAGATGTTAAAGATATGCTCGGTTTGATTGACCGAACCATTATTTATGATTTGATTTTGGCAATTCATCAAAATCAGCAAGCACGGGTAAGTCAGCTACTTCTACAATTTAGACAGCAAGCTTTAGATGTGTCCTTGGTTTTAGACCAATTGGTTTCTACCTTGCATGAATTGGCATTGTTGCAATATTTACCTGATCTTGCACTGAAATATAGTGAAGAAATTAACCAGAAGATTCTACAATTGTCGAAACTCATTTCTGCCCAAGATTTGCAGTTGTATTATCAAATTGCCTGTAAAGGTCGAGCTGAGTTGCAACTTGCGGTGACGCAAGAGCAAGGCTTTGAAATGACGGTGTTGCGTTTACTGGCGTTTAGACCGTTGAATTTGAATGAAGTTATCGTAACTGCAACACCTGTTACGCAAATTACAGCGCCTGAAGCGCATCAGCCTGTACAGGATTCAAGTACAGAAAATCAGTTTGCAGTTCAGCAAGAAGCGGTTAGCGTTGAACCTGAACCTGAACCTGAACCTGAACCTGAACCTGAACCTGAACCTGAACCTGAACCTGAACCTGAACCTGAACTGCGCAATCAAAATCCTCATCTCATGGTGTTTGAGGTCGAGGACGGCCAGTTAATAGGATTGGATATATCAGCGCAACAACAAACGATTCAGTCGAATATCGTTGAGGCGGATGATGTGCTGGTTTTTCCTGTTGAGCAAAATCTTCAAGTACATCTGAAGCAGCCTCAAGCTGAACAGGAACTTGATCTCATCGCAGAGCCAGTGCTTGAAGCGGTTGTTTCGGAACCGATTGTGGTCGCAGATCAGCCTGTTGGATCGCCAATACAACAGCAAGATTTTGGGCAAACAGATTTGATGCCTCAAGATATTTTAAAATTGCGTGAGCAGGTTTTGGAAGGTGAGTGGAATTTGGAGAAGTGGGAATACTGGTTTAGAAATAGTGAACTTTCGCCAGCCGTTCAGGAGTTGGCACAGCATGGCATTATGCAGGGGTATATTAATGGTTCATCTGTGTTTCATATTCCGCAGAAATATGAGGTCATGTTGTCACAATTAAGGCAGGCATTGGAAGAGGCACTTAAATCACAGTGGCCGAATACGCAGTTTAATGTGCAATATCAAGATATTGATTCGATAACACCTTTTACCATGCAGGTCATGCGTAAGGAAAAGGCGTTTCATCGGGCTGTTGAGTTGTTACAGCAGGAACTCACCATTAAAAGTTTAATTGAAACCTTTGATGGTGAGTTACAGAATATTCAACTCAAGTCCTGATGCTTGAGTCCCCCTAAATTTGATATTTGGCTTGTAGTTTCTATCTAACGGCTTGTTGCGAATACTTATTAAAAATACAGAATTGTCTATTTATTTTAAGTAATTAAGTGCTGGTGCATAGTACAACCAAAAAAATTATGTTAAAAAAGAAAGTGAATAATACACTGAAAATAAGGAAAAATAATAATGCGCCGTTTACCTGTTTATTTATTATTGGACACCTCAGGGTCGATGCATGGAGAGCCGATTGAAGCGGTCAAAAATGGGATGCAAATTTTACTTTCAACCTTGCGTCAAGACCCTTATGCGCTGGAAACAGCTTATCTTTCTTTAATAGCTTTTGATAGCCACGCTAAACAACTGGTTCCTTTAACTGAATTGGCTGCATTTCAAGCACCTGATTTGCAGGTAACAGGAACTACTGCTTTAGGCGAGGCCTTAGCCTTGTTGGCTGAGAAGATTGAACAGGAGGTGGTGAAAACAACGGCTGAAATTAAAGGGGATTGGAAGCCGCTTATTTTTATAATGACTGATGGCGTACCCACTGATGACTGGCGCAAAGGTTTGCAACGTTTACAACAAGTCAAAACAGGCGTGATTGTGGCATGTGCCGCAGGGCATGGGGCAGATACATCCATTTTAAAACAAATCACGGAAGTGGTTGTTGAGTTGGCAACCGCAGATTCCAACACAATCAAGGCATTCTTCAAATGGGTGTCTGCAAGTATTTCCACAGGTAGTCAGAAAGTAGATGCAGCCCAAAAAGAAGTGAAAGGCTTGGGTGATTTGCCACCGCCACCACCCGAAGTCAATATCGTATTATAAAACAAACATTAAATTCAAAAGGAGATAAAAATGGCTGTAAGTTTAGGAAAAGGTCAGGGCATTAGTCTAAAAAAAACGGAAAATAATCTGTCACAGGTGACGATTGGCTTGGGGTGGGATATTCAGGAGCAGAAAAAAGGCTTTCTGGGAGGTTTGTTTGGCGGAAAAGATGCCGATTATGATCTTGATGTCGTTGCTTTTTTAGTGGGGCAAAATGGTAAGGTCAATAATTTAGGGCGTGATACTCAAGGCAATGTGACTTTGCAGAATGGTGATGTAGTTTTTTTTAACAATCAGCGTCATTCATCAGGACATATTTGGTTGACAGGTGACAACCGCACTGGTGCAGGTGATGGGGATGATGAGCAGATTGTGGTTAAACTGAATGATCTGGGGCAGCAATACCATAAAGTGGTGTTTGTGGTGCAAATCTATAATGGGGCCAGCAATCAGCAACATTTTGGTCAGGTTAAAAATGCCTTTATTCGGGCGGTGGATACCACAGGCAAAGAGATGGTGCGTTTTGATTTGTCAGGTACGGGACAATATGACCAGCAACGTTCGTTGCTCTTTGCAGAGCTGGTTCGGGAGCCTACAGGCTGGAAGTTTAATGCAGTCGGGCAGCCATCAAGTTCTGACTCATTTGTGGAATGGTTGAAACAATACGCTTAATTGATGATTTGTATAAGGGTTTTACACAATGCGCCGTTTGCCTGTTTATATTTTATTGGATACTTCGGGGTCAATGCGAGGAGAGCCAATTCATTCTGTGAATGTTGGATTACAGTCGATGCTTAGTGCATTACGGCAAGACCCTTATGCACTGGAAAGTGTGCATTTAAGTATTATTACCTTTGATTTAGAGGCAAAGGTCTATTTGTCACTGACCCCACTCGATCAGGTTCAATTGAGCAATATTGATGTGCCAAGTGCAGGGGCAACCTTTATGGGCGCTGCTCTGGAGTTGTTGGCAGAACAAGTGAGCCAGCAAATTCAAAAAAGTAGCGATGAGATTAAAGGGGACTGGAGACCTTTATTATTTGTCATGACAGATGGTTCACCCTCAGATGTGTATGCATATCAGCAAGCCGTTCCTGTGATTCAGCAATTAAACTTTGCCAGTATTGTTGCCTGTGCGGCAGGGCCCAAAGCCAAAACTGAACATTTATTGCAACTGACAGATAAGGTTGTGGTATTGGATACCATGGATGCTGCGTCATTTTCAGGATTCTTCAAATGGGTATCGGCAAGTGTAGTGGCAGGCAGCAGCAGTGCAGGCATTTCAAACTCGATTTCATTGCCACCACCACCGCCTGAAGTGCAACTGGTTTTATAAATAACATTATTAAGGATATTCAGTTAGATGCGCCGTTTACCTGTTTTTTTTGTGTTGGATTGTTCTGAATCCATGGTAGGGAAAAATATTGAGCAGATGCAGCAGGGTATCCAGCTTATCATGCAGCAATTACGCAAAGACCCTTATGCGCTGGAAACGGTATATGTCTCAGTGATTGCCTTTGCGGGAATTGTCCGAACCCTTGTGCCTTTGGTGGAAGTGTTTGCTTATTATCCAGTGAAATTACCTTTAGGTGGTGGGACGCATTTAGGCAAGGCATTGGAACATTTAATGAATGAGTTTGATCGTCATTTGATCAAGACGACAACGGAAACCAAAGGTGACTGGAAGCCAGTCGTATATTTATTTACAGATGGGCGACCAACAGATGAATGCAAGGATGCCATTTATCGCTGGCAAAAAAAGTATGCTCGACGTTGTACACTGATTGCACTGGGAATGGGGAAAAATGTCGATTATCACACCCTAAAGCAACTGACAGAACACTGCATAGCCTTTGATGAGTTGAATGAAAAGGATTTCCAAAGGTTTTTCCAATGGATCAGTGCCTCAGTCGTTGCACAAAGTAAAAGTGTGGGGGATGGTGAACAGCAGCAACATCTACCGCCTTTGGATGAACGCTATATGCGGCTGATTAAAGATGTTCAGCCACGAACTTTGCTGGATGAGCAGTGTGCAACTTTTGTTGGGCGTTGTGGAAAGTTAAATCGCCCTTATTTGATGAAATTTGAACGTGAAATTCAGTATCAGGCCCCTAAAGACTTAGATATTAACCTCAATTTGTATCACTACCAACTGAAAGAGTGCTGCAAAATTGATGAGGATTATTTTACATGGTCAGATCAAAGCCAGCACCAACAGCAAATCAATACCACTTTGCTTGAAGGCGCGCCTGAGTGCCCACATTGTTTGGCAGAAACGGCATTTGCCATGTGTGGCTGTGGTCAATTGATGTGTTATGACGGTTTTAGTGAAGAAGTCAGTTGTCCGTGGTGCCGCCGTCAGGTGAGTTTTGGCTATGGCGGTTCGGATGGGTTTGATGTGCAGCGTGGTCGAGGCTAGGGTATTCGTCTTAAGGCTAAAAAGGAATTTTTTATTTATGCTTCAGCCATTAACACCAGAATTAAAACAGGCCCTTGCTGATACATTAGCACAACTTTTAAATCATAAAAGCCAGTCATTAAATCAGATGCAAAATCAGGAATGGTGGCAGCAATGTGTACAAAATAAGCGTCTTTACAATGCCTATCATGATCTGGCAGAACAGTTTTATGATGCGGTGGGTTTTCAACTGGAGCAGTTGCCAGACTTTCAGGGATGTTTGTTACAACAAATATTGCAACAGGGACGTTTGCCGATTTATGCGCCTGTGCAAAATAGCCCATGTGAAAAGCATGGGGTGTCAAAGAATGCTGTAGAACCTCTGGGCTTTTATCCACAGCCTGATACTGCTCAAGCAGAATCTGTGCACCTTGAATCAGAACAGAAACAACCTTTGACACCACCAAATAATGACAATCAATCCATATTATCCGAAATGACAGATTTATCTGAATCTAATTCTGTTGTGCCTACACATTTACCGTTGGCCGTAACGACTCCAATCATTGAAAAACAATCCAGCCCTATTCCAGACAATGCCTCAACATCCCTGCAAACTGGGGTAAAAACGGTGAAAAAAATGCCTCACTTTCAGATTCCCAACGCTAGAGTGGGACAGAACTATCAAGCCAGCATTCAAATGCAACATCCCGTGAAACAGGATGTACAGATTCATCATGAAAGTGTCAGGATTCCTGAAAATCTGGGTATCTGTTTTGATGCAGTGACACAGCAACTTTCAGGCATACCCACACAGGCAGGTGAATTTAAACTCATTTTTCAATATAAAACGGCAAATGAGCAGGCAGGATGGTTGTCAGGGGAAGTCACGTTTATTGTCACGGCTGATCCGCGTAGTTTATGGCAGGTGAATGAGCCTGATCCAAATGCGATGTATTGGAAAGCAAATAATCGTTGTCAATTGATTCAGGCGGCAGATTTTAATATTGCTGCGTGTAGTCAGCGAGGACGTTCACATGAACATGCAGGAACATTCCGTGATGATGATTTTTTTGTTGCTCAGGTCGCGGATAGTAATTGGTCGGTATTGGTTGTGGCAGATGGTGCAGGAAGTGCCGAATTTTCCCGTGAGGGGTCGAGGGTTGCGGTGAATACTGTTGGTGAGTATTTAAAAGCTTTCATGCAAAAACAATCAGGTGAATCTGACCGATTGTTGGCACAGTGGCAAGTCGGAGCTAATGATGATCCTGAAACCAAAAATGCAGCGCATCAGTTAGGCAATCAATTTAGTGATGCGTTTTATTCAGCCGCAACACAAGCCATTGAACAAATTGAACATGAAGCCACTCGACAAGGCGTTGCCTCTAAATTGTTTGCTACAACATTATTGTTTGCAGTGGTACGGCAACAAGACAATAAAACCTTTATAAGTAGTTTTTGGGTCGGTGATGGAGCGATTGCAGTTTATGGTAAAGACCGCGTACGGTTAATGGGGAAACCTGATGGGGGGGAATTTGCAGGACAAACCCGCTTTTTAGATTATGGTTGTTTGGTACGAGATTTTAAACAGCGAGTCCATATTGGCTATTTTGATGACGCTCAGGCAGTAATTCTCATGACCGATGGGATTTCTGATCCGCGTTTTGAAACAGATGCAGGGCTGGAAAATCAACAAAAATGGCAGGCACTTTGGCAAGAAATTGAACCACACTTACAACAGGAACAACCTGAACAGGCCTTATTGGAATGGTCGGCATTCTTTAGTGCAGGACACCATGATGATCGAACTCTGGCAATTTTATGGACGGTTTCGACAAGCTCAATCCATGACTCATCTATGGTGACTGAGCCTGTCGAAATAAACGGAGAAGAACATGAGTAAAGTCATTCAATGTCAAACGCTCGATGGCCGTCCAATTGCATTTATTGATGAAGTGATCGGTTCGGGTGCCATGAAAGATGTATATTTTTCTCCTGATAAATCTTATGTGGTGTGTTTTTTTAGCAAGGAAAAAAACCATTTTTATCAGTCTCAGGCTGAACTGGAACGGCAGAAAGATCGGTTAAAAGAAATTGTGGGCAATAAATGGCAAGGTATTTTTAACGGTGCGGGTGGTGATTACTGGAAAAATGTATTTTGCTGGCCTGATGGTTTGGTGGAATACAATGGCTTGCTGGGGATTACAGCACCTACTTATCAAAAGCCATTTTTCTTTGAGTTTGGTTCTAAAAATAATGATTTTTTGGGGATTAAAGGGAAAGAAAAAGAGGGAAAATGGTTTGCGAGTGCCAATAACCAGAACCGCTTTCTGGATGAACGGGAAAAAGGCACATGGCTGAACTATCTCAAGATTTGTATTTTAATTGCGCGTGCAGTGCGCCGTATGCATGCGGCTGGTTTGGCCCACTCCGATTTGTCCTATAAAAATATCTTGATTGATCCTGTCATGGGGCGTGCTTGCGTCATTGATGTGGATGGTTTGGTTGTTCCAGGCAAATATCCGCCTGATGTGGTGGGAACACCAGATTTTATTGCGCCTGAAGTGGTGATGACCAACCATCTTAAAAAAGATGATCCTCAACGGCATTTGCCCAATATCATGACGGATCGTCATGCTCTGGCTGTGCTGATTTATATGTATTTGCTCTATCGCCATCCATTACGTGGTGGCAAAGTACATGATGTCAATGACCCACAAAAAGATGAAAATCTGGCAATGGGTGAAAATGCATTATTTATTGAACACCCATCGGATGCAAGTAATCGGGTTAAAGTGGCGCAGGTTCGTCCGAGTGCATTACCGTGGGCAGACCCCGAAAAAATTCCATTTACAGTGACAGGGCCATATTTAAAGGAACTCTTTCTACAGAGTTTTGTTACAGGTCTGCATCAACCGCAGCAACGGCCCTCTGCCAATGACTGGGAAACGGCATTGGTGAAAACGGTTGATTTAATGCAGCCCTGCCTAAATCCAGATTGTGGTCAAAAATGGTATGTATTTGACAACAGCACCAAGCCTGTCTGCCCATTTTGTGGCACGGCATTTCACGGCAAATTGCCTGTGTTAAACCTATATTCGGCACGCAGGGAGGGGAGCTTTAGACCTGATAATCACCGTTTGATGGTCTGGACAGGCCAGTCAATCTATCAATGGCATGCCAATAACTTGATTGCGCCAAATGAACGTTTAAGTGTAGAGCAAACCAAACGGGTGGGTTATTTTATTTTCCATCAACAGCAATGGTGGCTGGTCAATGAGAATTTACCTGAACTGATGGACGTGGCAAGCAAAGAGATTATTCCGATAGGTGGAAAAATTGAATTGACCGATGGGAAGCAGATTTTATTGTCACGTCAGGATGGCGGACGTTTAGTGGTGGTACAAATGGTGGAATGTGAATGAATGCAGCTTTAGAAGTGACGGGAACAAATACAGAAATGAATATCGCTGAAAACTCTATTGGAATCTGGTTTACCCAAGCCCATTCCTGTCAGCGAGATTTAATTTTGGCAGCAAAACATACACCTTTTAATCTACCTATTCATGTGGTGGCCTCCCATCCCGAGTGGCGGCCTGAAATCACATCTGTTGCAGATATTGCGTTACAGGAGCCTGCCGTTGCTGAGCGCGTGGAGTGGGTGCTACAACAGGCACAGCGCCTAAAGGTAAAGCTAATTATTGCAGGGCGTTTTGGACGAATTTATCTGGAACAGAAACACCGTTTCGAGGCTTTGGGTATTCGGATTATGGCTGGCTGCGATCACATGGAGCAGATTGCCCAATTACATGATAAATCAGTATTTACCCAAACCTGTTTACACCATCAGATTGCGGTTGTCCCTGCCACCACTGTATATCATGCTGAAGAGTTGCAAGCCGCCTATGAAAGTTGGTCGAAGAAAGGTGAAGTATGTGTAAAGCCTGTGACAGGTGTATTTGCATCAGGTTTTTGGCATCTGGATACAAAGGCGACATCATTTGATATGTTTGCCAATAGTCAGAATTTTAGGGCACATCCACAAACATTTATTGAAAGTTATCGACAATCGCCGAATCCGCCTGCCTATTTGGTGATGCCATTTTTATCGGGTCAGGAATGTTCAGTGGATATGTTTTGTGTGCATGGGCAAGTCCGATGTGCGGTTGTCCGTTGTAAACAGCGCGGTGGTTACCAGCAACTGAAACTCGAAGGTGAGGCCATTGAACTGGCCAGACAGGTTGCTGAATTGTTTGGTTGTGATGGTTTGGTGAATATGCAGGCCCGTTATAATGATCATGGACAATTATTTATTTTGGAAGTTAATCCTCGCCCTTCGGGTGGAATAGGGCACACATTTTATAGTGGTGTCAATCTGGTCCACGCTGCTATTGCAGAAACATTCGGATTGGATTATCAGCCTGAAAAAATTGAAAATACTGTTATGGTTCGACATATTAGCCAAAGTGTTTGTGTGGTATAAAAAACGGTATAAATATAATTTTTAAGTTAGATTTAAGATATATATGATTGAGATTGAATTACAGAGGGGAGTATTAAGCTTACAACCCAATGACAATAGCCACTGGAAATGGCAGGATTTATTGGGTTTTGCCGAACGCATTAATCCAAAGCGTGCATTTTTATTTGTATCGAAAGTATTAGGGCGGCATATTCCCGTCAGTCCCCACATTATGCGCCATGCCTTTACTGATTTGGCTGAGCTGGTTCCTGATGATTTACCTGAACCTGTGTTGGTTATTGGCATGGCGGAAACGGCGGTTGGGCTGGGCGCAGGCGTTCATCAGGTGTTGCAGCAACGTTATCCTGAAGCGATTTATGTGACAACAACACGCCATCCAGTACATGGTGCGCCATTACTGGCACGTTTTTTAGAAGAACATAGCCATGCACAGGATCAATTGTTATATGGTTCACCCGATGCAGAGCTTCAACAACAGATTCTAAACAGCAAAAGCATTGTACTGGTAGACGATGAAGCATCAACTGGCAAGACCTTTGTCAATTTAATCCATGCTTTACAACAGGCAGGGCTGAATCGAATTTCTCATGTGGTGACTGCCACGCTGGCAGATTGGTCATCAGGCATTCATATTGCCGATCTAAACTGTCAGTCTGTAGCATTAATGACAGGCAAATGGCAATGGCGTGATGCTGAGAATCCAATCCAGATCAATATGCCAAAGGTGGATACAGTCGCCTTTGGCGCGTTTGATACTTTAGCACAGCCGACCTGGGGGCGTTTACCCATTCAGGACAGTGGTGCGCATATTCGGTTGGCGGTACAACCTGATGAACGTATTCTGGTGTTGGGCAGTGGCGAGTATGTCTGGTCTTCTTTCCTGTTGGCAGAGTATTTGCAGCAGCAAGGCGCAGATGTGAGGTTCAGTGCAATTACCCGTTCACCGATTGCTGTTGGACATGCCATTCAGTCTGCCTTGGCATTTGCGGATAACTATGGGCTAGGTATTCAAAATTTTGTCTACAACATCAATCCACAGGATTATGACCGAGTCTTGATTACTGTCGAAACCGCAACACATTCAGTCGCGAAAAGCCTGCTTGAAGCGTTGCCAAATGCTGAAGTGATCAGTGCTGTGGACTATCCTCATCAAAATTTTAACTTGTGTGTTGTAAATGACTGATTTTTTATTTGACTCCAGTGAAATTCGTACACCCTTAATGTTGGTGGATCTGGATGACACGTTGTTCCAGACCCATCGCCGCATTACACCTGAAGCTGACTTTAAAATGGTCACCACTGATAAGCAGGGACAAGCTCTGGCCTATATGAACCCGATACAACAGCATTTTGTACAGTGGTTATTGCATAGTACCCATGTGATTCCAGTGACTGCACGCTGTGCCGAGGCTTTATCCCGAGTTCATTTACCCTTTCAGTATGGGGCGGTCTGTTCTCATGGTGGAACGGTGCTGAATGCGGACCTTAGTGTCAATGCTGAATGGCATGGACAGATGCAACAGGCATTACAACCCTATCAGACACGTCAGGAAGCCCTGATTGAAGCTGTGCAGCAGCATTCCAGACATTTTGGTTCAATTCGGACATGGGTGGTTGAAGAACAGGGATTGGGTTTGTATGTTGTGGCAAAGCAAAATACAGAAAATGACAATCCTTATGCGCCGAATTTTTTGCCCCAGTTGCTCAATAGTCTTGATGTGAATTTATTGTCAGGTTTTTACTTCCATTTAAATGGTAATAATCTGGCACTGATTCCACAGCCTGTGAGTAAGGCCAATGCGGCCAGATTTCTTTTGCAGCAACTTAGCGCACAACAACGCCCAATTTTAGGCTATGGCGACAGTTTGTCGGATGTTGAGTTTTTGAATTTATGTCACTGGTGGGGAATGCCAAACCATAGCCAGTTGAATCGTTGGGTAAAACACAATCTGACGCAGCAGTACAAACAAGAAGGATATTATGGCGATTACCAGTAAACAAAAAATTAGTAGAGAAAAAGCATCAGAACTTATTTTAACACAGGGATTTAGTGGAAGTTATCAAGCTGGGCAAGTGACGTTCCTGTTAAATCGCATCCAGATTCAACCAACAGACACATTGGAAAAGGAACGCCTCATTCAATCAGGTGAAAAACATTATTCACAAATGATCAGTCAGGAGCAGGCACCCACGGAGCGTCATTTGCAGCTATTTGAACAAGCAATGCAGCACGGGCAGCAACGTTTGGCAAAAGAGGTGCAACAACTGGCACAAACACTCTCAACAGAGTTTGCTGAACCGATTGTATTGGTCAGTTTTGTACGTGCTGGTGTGCCATTAGGGGTGTTGCTTTATCATGCATTGCAAGATTTGGGGCATGATTGTGTACATTATGGCATCAGCATTATCAGGGATCGTGGTATTGATTTTGCTGCTCTGGAAACAATTATTGCCAAACATGGCCATCAATCTTTAGTGTTTGTAGATGGCTGGACTGGTAAAGGCGCGATTCAAAAGGAATTGCAACGGAGTCTAGCCAATGACCCCCGTTTTGCTGATCGACCTTTGCCCTTGGTAGTGTTGTCAGATATTGGTGGTTGTGCTTGGTTGGCAGCCAGTGGTGAGGATTGGTTGATTCCATCAGGTGTTTTAGGCTCAACCATTTCAGGATTAATTTCTCGTAGTATTTGCGAAAATGAGCCTTTGCAATTCAACGAGATTGAGGAAAGCAATCTCGGTCAGTGGCATGGCTGTGTTGAATATAATCATTTAAAAGCTTTTGATATGTCACAGTCATTTATTAAACAAATCAATCAGATACGCCGAGAACTTCCGTCAGAAAAAAATGCCGTTTGGACAAGCGCTCAACAGCAATTACAAAGACAGCGAAGTCAGGCTGTGGTTAAACAATTAGCAGAACATTATCAAATTACCAATATCAATCGGATCAAGCCAAGCATTGCCGAAGCAACACGGGCAATTTTAAGGCGTGTGCCTGATCTGGTTCTGCTCAGGGATGCGAATGATGCCGACACGGCATTGTTACGTCATTTAACCGAAATAACCCAGACACCAGTCCAGATAGTGGGTGACCAGATCGCACCTTATCGCGCAATTACCCTCATTCAGAAATTGGGAGCAGGTTGATGTTATCGGCATTATCTTTAGGTGCAACACTCTATATGCCAGCGACCAGACCTGATTTATGGCAAGTGGTGAATGGGGAAAAGTACCCTGAGTTACGTTCTCTGGTCATCTGTCTGGAAGATGCAGTTTCCGAGCATGAGCTGGAAGCGGCAAAAGTCAATTTAAAGCATTTGTTGCAACAGGTTCAGGATCAACCACGTCAAGCACAACATCCTAAAATCTTCATACGCCCTCGCCATATTGCAATGGCGGAAGAGTTGGCGCAGTGGCAGGAACTGATTGCGGTTGATGGCATGGTGCTGCCTAAATTCTGCTTAAATCAATTACGACAATGGCAGCAGATATTACCTGACTTTATTCAGGTGATGCCAACACTTGAAGATGCAGAAGCCTTTGATATGGGCGCTATGCGTGAATTACGTCAGGCATTGCAACAGGACTTTCGTCAGGTTCTGGTGCTGCGAATAGGCGGCAATGATTTACTCAACTGTCTGGCTGTGCGCCGTCCAAGTGATTTGACCCTGTATCAAACGCCTATTGGGGCATTAATTGCAAATCTGGCGGGGCAGTTTTTACCTTATGGCTTTGCACTGAGTGCGCCTGTCTGTGAGCATTTTACTCAGGTGAAGTTATTGCAGGACGAGTTATATCTGGATTTACAACATGGTTTATCTGGAAAAACCATTATTCACCCTGCACAGATTGCGATTGTGCATCAGGCCTATCAAGTCAATGATATTGAATTGAAACAAGCTCAGGATATTTTAAGAGATTCTGGTCAGGCTGTATTCGCCTGTCATGGAAGTATGTTGGAACCTGCCACACATCGCCGTTGGGCAGAACGTATATTAGAGCGATCACAAATATTTGGCATGAAGCAATAACACTAAAAAAAGAGGATAATGAATAATGCAACAATTGACTGCGGGTGCAAATTTGGTACTGGCACAACCTCAGTGTCAGATTAAAATCAAAACTGCATTACCTGCACATATTGATTTAGATGTAAGTGCATATTTACTCAATGCCCAAAACAAAGTTCGTGGTGATGCGGACATGATTTTTTATGGACAGAAACACACTCTAAACCGTAGTGTTGAGTTAATTGAGGCAAATGGTAAAACGCCTTATTTGGCGCAATTCAATTTAAATACCCAATTGCTGGATCTGGAACGGAATAAGATCGCTTTGTGTGCCACCATTGATGGACAGAGTGCAATCAATGCGATTCAGAATATTGAGGTTGAGTTATGGCAAAATGGACAGTTAAGTGCTACGGCTATAGTCAATAGTGCTGAAAAGACTGAAAAAGCCCTCATTTTGGCAGAAGTATATCGTTATAAGGATCAATGGAAATTCCGCTTTGTCAATCAAGGCTTTAATGGTGGACTAAAACCATTGTCTGAATATTTTGGTATAGAAATTAGTGATGAGCAACCTATTCCAAATATAGAGATTGCACCTATTCAACCTAAGCCGTTAAATTTATCCAAAATTAGTTTGGACAAGGCTGGGCAGACACATCGTATTGATTTAACGAAAAAAGAAGCACAATTATTAACGGTTGAAGCCACATGGGTGGATAATGGTGATGACTGTGACAATAATGACGACTTGGATTTAAGGGTTGGTTTACTGATTTATGGTGAAAAAGAAATGCAATATATTTTTGCACCGCATCAGCAAGGATCATTAGATCATTTTCCATATATTCGACATTTGGGCGATGTCACATCGGCAACGATAAATCAGCCTGCTACTGAGCGAGTTGAAGTTAATATTGATATTGCCAAGAAAATAGGGCGTAAAGTGGGATTGGTATTTTCAGTATATTCTGCAATCTCAAATGGTGTAGTTTCTATTGCCTCATTACAACCTAGAATGAAGATGCAATATGGGGAACAAGTGGTGGAATGTATCTTCAATCCATCCGTTTCACCAGCCGCTAAAAGTCGATTTATTTACACCTATGTGATTGGTCTTGCAATCATTGATGAAACTGGTGTGACGTTACAATATTCTGGTATGACCTCAAGCCGTTTTAGTGAAAGCACACCACGTTTAATATGGAAAGATCATCAACTTAGTGTTAAGGTCGATGGTGAGCCATTTTTCAAATAATTTTTGTTTAACTTGAATAATTAATATTTACTTTGAGTTGAAACACTAATGTCAATCTAACAAAAAGGAGTCATCCAAACATGGCAATTAGCTTAAATAAAGGGGGAAATCTTTCCCTAAGTAAAACAGATCCAACTTTAGTTCGTATTTTAATTGGTTTGGGGTGGGACGAACGTGCAACTGATGGCGCATCTTTTGACTTGGATGCCAGTGCGTTTTTATTAACCGCCTCAGGCAAGGTGCGTGGCGACCATGATTTTATTTTCTACAACCAGTTAAAATCACAGGATGGCTCGGTTGAGCATACGGGTGACAACCGTTCAGGTCAGGGCGATGGTGATGATGAGTCTTTAGTGGTGGATTTATCTAAGGTTTCACCTGAAATTGAAAAGGTTGCCGTTACGGTCACCATTCATGATGCCCAAAGTCGTGGACAGAATTTTGGACAAATTGCCAACGCTTTTATCCGTGTCGTCAATCAGGATTCAGGTATAGAAATTGTGCGTTTTGATTTAGCAGAGGATTATTCAACCGAAACCGCCATGGTATTTGGTGAGGTCTATCGTCATAATGGCGAATGGAAATTTAGAGCAGTCGGTCAGGGCTATGCGGGCGGACTTGCTGCAATGTGTCAACAATATGGTATTCAAGTTGGCTAAAACCGATCTCTCAAAACAGACAAGATGTATGTTTTGAGATTTTTTTGAAAGGGTAACAATGAAACATTTTCGTTTCTCAATTATTTTTACCGTGATCTGTCTGGCATTATCTGCATGGTGGGGCTTCAGTCATGGACCAGAGGCAGGCGTGCAGGCAATGCTTCGTGTATTGCTGATCACTGCAATTCTGGCGGTGATGGAAGTGTCGCTATCTTTTGATAATGCCGTGGTCAACGCATCAATATTGCGTCACTGGGACGAATTCTGGAAAAAAATCTTTTTAACTGTCGGGATTCTAATTGCCGTTTTTGGTATGCGCCTGATTTTCCCAATTGTCATTGTAGCTGTAACTGCAGATATGGGAATGGTTGAAGTTGTCAGGATGGCACTCAACGATCCAGTTCAGTATTCTGAAAAGTTATTGGCACATCACGCGGAAATTGCTGCCTTTGGGGGCATGTTCCTACTTTTGGTTTTCCTTAACTTCCTGTTTGATGATGGTAAGGACACGCATTGGTTTCATTGGCTGGAATCACGTTTAGCAAATTTAGCGAATGTTCCTGCCATGTCAGTTTTCGTTGCAATGATCGCCCTTCTCATTATGGTGGGTTTTGTTGCGCCAGAGACGAAATTGGTGGTGGCGATTGCAGGCATCTGGGGTATTGTGGTTTATGTGGGTGTTCAGGCACTGGGTCATTTACTTGAAAGCAGCCAGTCAGAAGATGAAGAAAGCGAAGCTTCAGAAAGCGTTACCAAAGGTGCATCAAGCACAATTGTGAAAGCAGGTATTGGGGGTTTCCTTTATCTGGAAGTGCTGGATGCATCATTCAGTTTTGATGGTGTGATTGGTGCTTTTGCAATTACAACTGATGTTGTTGTGATTATGCTTGGTCTTGCGATTGGTGCAATGTTTGTACGTTCCATGACCATTTATCTGGTGGAAAAAGGCACATTGGAAGCATTTATTTATCTGGAGCATGGTGCAATGTATGCAATTGGAATGCTGGCAGCAATTATGCTATACACAGGTACAGGTGGGCATGTGCCAGAAGTGGTAACAGGCCTGATTGGGGTGGCGTTCATTATATGGGCGATTTTCTCATCAATCGCCTATGAAAAACGACAATCACAATCTTGATAAAATCCAGGGATATAACAAAACTGTTATATCCATAAAATATAATTTAGCAATGAGATAAGGAGAATAACTCATGGCAATTAGCTTAACCAAAGGTGGCAATGTTAGCTTGACCAAAGAAGCGCCGGGAATCACTAAAACAACAGTCGGTTTAGGCTGGAACCCTCGTGTGACAGATGGTCAGGCTTTTGACCTTGATGCGATTGCATTCCTTGTTGGAGAAAACGGTAAAGTACGTGCAGACAATGACTTTATTTTCTTCAATAATTTGACTTCATCTGATGGTTCAGTCAAACACAATGGTGACAACCGCACAGGTGAAGGTGCTGGCGATGATGAAACTTTAAGCGTTGATTTAAGCAAAGTTCCTGCTGATGTGAGCAAAGTGATTTTTGCAGTGACGATTTATGATGGTCAGACACGCAACCAAAACTTTGGTCAGGTTGGTAATGCTTATATCCGTGTGATCAATGACGCAGGCGGTAGCGAAATTGCACGTTATGACTTATCGGAAGACAGCAGCACAGAAACGGCAATGATCTTTGGTGAGCTGTATAAAAATGGCAGCGAATGGAAATTCCGTGCTATTGGTCAAGGCTTTGCAGGCGGTTTAGGGCCTTTGGCAGCCTCTTATGGTGTAGCGGTTTAAGTAAGCAAACAAGCTTGGGAAAAATAGTGTTTAGGCACTATTTTTCTTCACTTGAAGAAATAATGATAAAATAGGCTATTAAAAGAAATGTTGAATTTAATTCGTGGACAAAAAATAAAATTAAATGATGTTTTACAGGGGCAAAACGCTTTTTATATCCAGATTCAATATCAAGCCAATTTTACCCTCGACTTGGCGAGCTTTGGACTGGATGCACAATATAAATTAAGTGATGAACGTTATATGACGTTTTATAATCAGCCTAAAACACCATGCCAAGCCGTTCAGTTACTCGATAATCAGCCACAACAGAGTCGTTTCTTGGTCAATCTTGATCAGTTACCAAACACAATCCAATATCTCGTTTTAACTGCTGCGATTGATGGTCAGGCAGTGATGTCACAGTTGCAACATGCCACGATTCAAATTTTAAATTTACAATTACAGCCGATTGCTGAATTGAAATTAGAGGGGCAGCTCTTTGCTCAGGAACGAGCCACGATGTTGGTTGAAATTTATCGTAAAGATAATATTTGGCGTTTGGCTGCCATTGGGCAAGGATTCAATGCAGGTTTGGCGGCATTGATTCAACATTTTGGTGGTGAAGTTGCAGAGGAATCAGCTCCAGCGCCAATATCACAAACACAAGCTTCCCTAAATGTGATACCTGTAGCATCAAGACTTGATTTAAAGAAAAAACTTTCGCTGGAAAAAGCCGAAAAAACAGGTAATGCCTCAATTGTTGACCTGACCAAAAAATCCTTGGTTCAATTAGAAAAGAAAAATTTATTGGGTGTGACAGCACGAGTGGCGTTGGTACTCGATGCATCAGGTTCGATGGATGGACAATATCGCCGTGGTGATGTACAAAAAGTGGTGAATCGTTTAATGCCACTGGCAATTCATTTTGATGATGATGGCAGTTTTGAATGTTGGGCATTTGCACAAAAAACCACACAACTGGATGATGTCACCCTAAATAATGTTAATGACTTTATCAACACCACCCAGCGTGGCTGGAAAAACTGGCAGGTCGGTGCCCGTTATAATGAGGAAATTCCTGCCATTGAGGCCGTCATTGACTATTATCAAAGATTTAAGGATAAAACTCCGACTTATGTATTATTTATTTCTGATGGTGGCGTGGGAAATCGCAGACAAATGCAAAAAGTACTGACCAAAGCCGCAGAATTGCCTATATTTTGGCAGTTTGTGGGAGTGGATGGGCGTGACTACGGAGCTTTGGAAAAACTGGATGAAATGTCTGGACGTATTGTGGACAACTGCAATTTCTTTAGTCTGGATCGAATTGAAAGTGTTTCTGACGAGCGTTTATATGAATTGTTATTGGAAGAATTTCCCGATTGGCTCAAAGTAGCTCAGCAAAAAAATATTGTTCAGAACTGAAGGAATAGAGAAATGGCACAATTTAGTCTGGTTGGTTCACCTGAACCATTTTTACATGTATCTATGCGCCGTGGCGATAAAATTTACTGTGAAAGTAATGCGATGGTCATGATGGAAGCTCCTTTAGAGCTGAAAGGACGTTTACAAGGTGGCTTAATGCAGTCATTGTTGCGCCGTTTTGCCAATGAAGAATCTTTATTTCAACAACATATCGAAGCAGTACGTGGTGATGGGGATTGTTTACTTTCTGCTGCACTGGATGGAGATATGCAGATTTTAGATGTAGGTGCAACCCAGTACATTTTAAGTGATGGGGCATTTGTCGCAGCACATGATTCCGTGGAAATCAAGGCACGTTTAAACAGCAGTATTGGCGGCGCCTTTTTCGGAAACACGGGTGGATTTCTTGTCATGGAAACCAGCGGACACGGGCAGGTGGTGGTTGCGGGTTGCGGTACATTGTTTGAACTGGAAGTGGAACCAAATAAAGAGGTTGTGATTGATAATGGACATGTGGTGTGTTGGGACTCACGCTTAAATTATAACTTATCTGTTTCAACCTCACAAAGTAGTGGTCTGTTGGGAAACCTGATGAATAGCGTCATGAGTGGCGAGGGAATGGTGTTACGTTTTTCAGGTAAGGGAAAAGTCATTATCTGTTCACGTAATCGTCAGAACTTTCTGGCATGGTTACAAAGCAAGCTAGGCCCATCACGTTCAGGTCAGTAATTTTTTATAATGAATGATAAATCATTGAAAACGTTTATTTCACAAAGAGGAGAAAACAATGGCGATTAATCTGGAAAAAGGTCAGAAAATTAATCTTGAAAAAGCAGATGGAAGCAGCTTACAACAAATTTTTCTGGGTGTAGGCTGGGATGTTGCCAAAAGCAAGGGTTTATTTGGCTTTGGTGGTGGCAGTGGAGATATTGATTTAGATGCGTCCGTCATTCTGTTTGATGAAAATAAACAGGTTGTAGATGTGGTTTATTTTGGGCAGTTACGCAGTAAGGATGGCAGTATCGTACACTCAGGTGATAACCTGACTGGTGCAGGCGATGGTGATGATGAACTGATTCGTGTGAATTTGAATCAAGTGCCAAGCCATGTCAAGTCATTGGCCTTTACTGTCAGTAGCTTCCGTGGACAGACTTTTGAAAAAGTTGAAAATGCGTTCTGCCGTCTGGTTGATCAAAACAGTAATCAGGTGATCGCGAGTTATAAACTGTCTTCGCAAGGTGCACATACTGGCCTGATTATTGCCAAAATTTACCGCCATAATGGCGCCTGGAAAATGCATGCGATTGGTGAAAATGTGCATGGTCGTACTTTCCAGGATATTGTTCCGCATGTGTTACCGTATGTTTAATAATTAAGCAGCCCACTTTTCCGAGTCATAATCTGGAAAAGTGGGTTTGATTTAATCCATGAGCATATAGGCGTGTAACACTTCACGCATATATTGTGGAATTGCTCTACTTTTTCGACTTTCTCTGTCTACAAATACATGGACAAAATGCCCTTGAGCAGCAGCTTCGTACTGACCTTGTTTAAAGATCGCCAGTTCATATCTAAGTGATGAATTTCCAATTTTGCCAATCGCTACACCAACTTCAATGATTTCTGGAAACGACAGTTCCTGTTGGAAGCTACAAGCTGAATCAACCACTAAGCCAATAACTTCACTGTTGTGAATGTCAAATCCTGTTTTTTGAATCAGTAATGAATTAGCTGCGGTATCAAAATAACTATAGTAGGTCACATTGTTCACATGACCATAAATATCGTTATCGGCCCAACGGGTTTGGATTGGAAAAAAGAATTTAAATTGTTCGCGTCGTTTTAAAGTCGGTTTGCTCATGCATAAATCGCCTGATAAATCTGTAATGCGTCTTGCTCGGTCATTTCCCTTGGATTGTTCTGCAACAATCTGGTTTGTAGCATGGCATCTTTTGCTAACTGAGGTAATTTCGCCTCAGGAATGTCTAAATCTTTTAATTTCAATGTTAACCCACTCTGGTCCAAATGATTCTGCATATGATCAATAAATAGATCACATAAACCATCTGTGCAACCTGTACTACGTGGATCTAACAGTTGCATAAGCTCTGCATAGTGATGCTTGGCTTTGGGTGCATTAAACTTAAGCACTTCAATTAAAACTAAGGCATTGGTATGTCCGTGTGAAAGATGGAAATGTCCGCCCAATGGATAGGCGAGAGCATGGACCGCCGCGACTGGGGCATTAGCAAATGCTTGACCAGCAAGCATTGAGCCGACCAACATATTTTGGCGAGCTTCTAAATCAGCACCATTTTTCAATACTTTAGCTAAATTATGATTTAATAATTTCAGTGCATTTTGGGCTAACATATCTGCATAGAAGTTTTTTTTAAAATTTGAAGTATAGGCTTCAATTGCATGTACCATCGCGTCAATACCTGTTGCAGCCGTGATGTGAGCAGGCAGACCATGTGTAAAAGTTGCATCTAAAATGGCCACATCGGCATATAAAATTGGTGCTACCACACCCATTTTAGTGGTTGCACCTGTTGTGACAATTGAGATTGGTGTGACTTCTGAACCTGTTCCCGCTGTTGTTGGAATAAGAATGAGTGGCAAACGAGGGGATTTGGCTTGGTTTACACCATAGATTTCACTCAATTTTTGCTGTTGTTTAGGGTGTGCGAGCAAGGCAATGATTTTAGCCACATCCATGGAACTACCACCACCAAAACCGATGATCACATCAATTTGCTCTTGTGTCGCAAAATCAACAGCTTCTAAAACAATATGTTCAGGTGGGTCGGCCTGAATATCGGAATAAATGATAGTCTCAAGACCTATCTGATCCAGAATGTCTAGAATGGGTAAATGAAGCTGGTGCTGAATCATGCCAGCATCAGTGACCAGAAGCGCTTTTCGATAATCATGTTGTGACAAGATGGTTCTAAGTTCCTGTATTGAACCTAAACCTGCAATAATGTTGGGAACGGTCTGGAACTGAAACTGGTTCATACGTACATCCTTATTTCTATCTTTTGACAAATCATCGTCCATACCTGACCTATGTCGCAATCATAGACAAAATGCCAACAAATTCTAATAAATACAACATTTTTATATAAGGCAACTATAGGTTTCACTGCCCAAATAAATTACCATAAGATGTTCTAAAAAGTGTAGTTTTGAGGTGATTATGCCATCCCCAATACCGTACAAGGTATTATGTGTCTGTTTAGGAAATATATGCCGTTCACCCACAGCGGAAGCAATTCTCAGACATTATTGTGATGCGCATGGTTTAAATGTATCTGTCGATTCGGCGGGTACGAGCAATTACCACCCAAACAAGGCACCTGATGCGCGAAGCCAGAAACATGCGCTACAGCGTGGCTATGATTTATCGGGCTTACGTGCCAGACAAATTCGTCTTGAGGATTTTATTGAGTTTGATCTGATTCTGGCGATGGACCATGAGAATTTTGACGATATTCAGTCCCTCATGTCGAAAGCGGTACGCCAGTTTGGTGCGGAACAGATCCGCGCCAAAATCGCATTGATGAGTGAGCATGATCCTCATTTTAACCAGCAGGCAGTGCCTGACCCTTACTATGGTGGATCGGATGGATTTGATCGAGTACTTGATCAATGTGAATCTAGCAGCCAAGCATGGGTTAACGTTTTTAAAAAGCAAATGAAAGTAGGGTAATAGGATTTAATTTAATATGCAGGTACAAGCACAAGTTCAGCTTAAAAACTTAAATACATTAAATTTGAGTGCTATTGCTTCGCATTATGTTCAAATCAATCATCCTGATGATGTGATCGAGGCATTAAACTTTGCTGAGCAACACAATTTGAATGCTTTGATTTTATCTGGTGGAAGTAATGTGTTATTACCCCAACAGATTCAAGCTTTGGTGTTGCATTTAAATATACAAGGGATAAATGTTCTCGCTGAAGATGAAAATACCATCACAGTAAAAGTGGGTGCTGGGCAAGTATGGCATGACTTTGTGTTGTACAGCACTCAACAACAATGGTTTGGTTTGCAAAACCTCGCACTCATTCCCGGCTTAGTGGGTGCATCACCTGTGCAGAATATTGGTGCCTATGGTGTTGAAGTTGGCGAGTTTATCGATTCTGTTCAAGTCTATGATCGTCAACTAAAAGTATTTGATTCTATTTCAGGTTTAGACTGTCACTTTGCTTATCGCCATAGTATTTTCAAAGATTATCCAAACCGCTACATCATCGTCAGTGTTACTTTCAAACTATTAAAAAAAGCTGATTTGAAGTTGAGTTATGGTGATCTTAAACAAGCTGTTGGAGAGGAATTCACCGCTGAAAATTTACAAAATCAGGTGATTCATATTCGTCAAAGTAAATTGCCCGATCCAAAAGAATTTCCAAATGTTGGAAGCTTTTTTAAGAATCCAATCTTGACTGAAGCTGAATTTGGCAAAATTGCTCAACATTTTCCAAATATTCCCCATTATCCTCAAGCACATAGCAATGTTAAAGTTGCAGCGGGTTGGTTGATTGATCAAGCAGGTTGGAAAGGTAAACAACTTGGTTCTGTTGGAATGTTTGATAAACAGGCATTGGTGTTAGTGAATTATGCAGATGCGACATTAGCTGATGTTAAAAATACCTATCAAACTGTACAAAGTGATGTAAAACAGAAATTTAATATTCAATTAGAACCTGAACCAGTGTTGTATAGTGAGCAAGGCTTAATCCAAGCGCATCATGTATAAGGAATTTTATGGGTAAAGTACATTGGATGATTGGCTTAGTACGAATCATAACTATATTTTTCGTGCTATTAGGCTGCTCTGTACTTTTTTTATATTCGCCATTTTATTCGCAATTGGTTGTAAAGGGGCTAAACCGATTTGTACCTGTTGATGTGAATGAAGTTGCTGCACAAAGTCAGAAACCAGCTGCATTAAGCGAGCATGAAACTTTGGAGCCGGGGTCTAATTTGTGGATTGCGCGCCAAGCTTATCTCAAGTTAATGGAAAAAACATTTCGGTCTGAAAAACCTGAAGATTTAAGATTAATTCAAGCACGTTATAAATTATTACAACAACTGATGACCGAAGAGCAAGAACGTGAAAATGTAGAAGAAAACCAGCAGACCAATATTCCATTAATGGCGGAGAAATCAGAACAGGAACAAGAGAGTTCTGCTGTAGCAGCAAGTACGCCAATGGATTTTTTACACTGGAATACGCCTGATAATCAGGCTTTAATGGGAAAATATATTGCTTTTTTAGAAACATATCCTATTGAGTTACCTGTTTATTCAGATGAAAAAGACGAGACAAATAAAGATTTAGTCGATCTGAAGAAGAACAAGGATGGAATGAACGAGTCGCAAGGATTGTCTCAGCCATATGCAATTGTTGTTTTAGGCGGTGGCTTGACACTTGGTGCAAATGGTAAAGATATTGTTGTAAATAACTATACACGTCTTCGATTGGAAAAAACTTTGCAAGTCGAAAAGCAATATCCTCTTCCTATTGTTTTAAGTGGTGTTGAAGCACCTTATATGCAAGCTTGGCTTAAAGAACGAGGTATAGAAGCGAAGCTTCTAGAAAATAGAAGTATGAATACCTGTGAAAACTCCAGATTTAGTTCATTATTACTGCAAAAGAAAGGTGGCGCACCGACAGTCATTCTCATCACAGATGAATATCATATGCCACGAACAAGACGTTTATTTGCACTCAATGGAATTGAAACTGTTCCTGTGATCGCACCGATGCCAACAACATTGACAGACTGGCGACCAAGTGAACAAAACTATGATCACAGTCGTCGTGCTAACTATGAATTGCTAGCAACGATTCGTGATACGCTTTTTGGCTCAAGTCATTGTCGAGAGATACCATAATATGTCCAATATTCCATTTTTAAATCCGACAATACTTAAACAATTGGATTTACCTATCCCCAATAGAGAAACAACGCCTCAGCTTTTAGAGCCGCTTGATTTATCAAAAATAATAGAACCTTCAAAAGCACTACAAGCCTATAGAAAGCTTTATGGTTTAGATTTACTTGAATGCGAACACTGGCAAGGCTATGTTGAAATGCCATTATTTCGTTTACATGTACAAGTATTTCAACCTCAACGCGAAAAGATTTTAGGTACGGTATGCTTATTACATGGATACTTAGAACATAGTGGTATTTATCAACCCATTATAAAAGAAATTCTTGATCAAGGATTCAGTGTTATTACATACGATTTGCCCGGTCATGGATTAAGTAATGGTTCACCAGCAAGTATTCAGAATTTTGACCATTACCAGCAAGTATTGCATGCAGTTTATGATGTTGTTCGTAGTGCTAAACAACTACCAAAACCATGGTTAGGAATAGGGCAAAGTACTGGTGGTGCGATTTGGATGCATCATTTACTTGAATTTGCTGAGCGTAGAGAAGATCCGATCGTTAATCGAGTGTTGCTCTTATCGCCATTGATTCGACCTGCAAAAACAGCTTGGTGGCATAATTCTGTTGGCTTAGGAATTATTCGTCGTATAAAGAGCCAAGTACCACGACATTTCCGTCGTAATAATCATAATCCTGAGTTTTTAAGATTTATTCGCCTAACTGATCCGTTACAGCCTCGAATGATGGGGATGGATTGGATTTTAGCAATGTCCAAATGGATGTTAGAAATGGAACATCGACCTGCATGTCGTATTCCTGTATGGCTTGCTCAAGGTGCACTCGATCAAACGGTAGATTGGCGTTATAACATTGAATATATTCGCCGAAAATTTAGATTACAGACCTTGTTGATGTTGGAAGAGGGTTCACATCAATTGATTAATGAGCGTGCAGATATTCGAGCTGCTTTGACTGGATTGATTCCTGCATTTTTACATGCAAAACCAAATCACCACTATTACTAGTGGTGATTTTTTATAGCTTAATCATTACTCGAATTAGAATGTATTAGCATCTGCCAATTTCCACATTCTATGTTTCCTTGGAATCAAATGACGAATGGTGGTAGTCCATTTGTGATGGTTGTTTGCATCACTTAAAATTTATGTTTATCGCAAGGCAATACATCTTGTTGTGAATGATAGCTGTTGATCTATGTAAAAGGCGCGTGAATTGTTTCAATCTTTAAGTATCCAAACCCGATTGGGTGGTTTCTACCTATTCTACTATTCCATAGTGGGTACATTCATGCCTTATTGGAACTTGTATCTACAAGATCAAGGTTTTAATTATCAAGAAATTGGTATTTTGTCTTCAATTGCGATTATTACTCGTTTTTTTGCACCGCTGATTTGGGGCTGGATTGCTGATAAGTCAGGCAAACGAATGTTGCTAGTGCGTATTGCAACATGGATGGAAGCCTGCATCTGGTTTGCCATCTTTGTCATCCCGAATAGCTTTCAATCTGTTGCACTACTTATGCTGATCTTTAGTTTCTTAGAGATGGATCCGTAAATTTGAACAACTCCTATAAGTGATATTCTGCTCCTCAAATGATGTTATAAACATCAATA
>NZ_NHRQ01000028.1:0-31378 GCF_002165335.1 Acinetobacter sp. WCHA29 | reverse complement strand
CACCACAACAGTTTGCTGGCGACAATAGCAAGAGTGAACCACCTGATCCCTTCCCGAACTCAGAAGTGAAACCTCTTCGCGCTGATGGTAGTGTGGCGTTTGCCATGTGAGAGTAAGTCATCGCCAGCTTTTAAATACGAACACCCCCACTCGAAAGAGTGGGGGTGTTTTTTATGCTATTGCTTCTATATATTTGTGTTTCTTAATATTGAATAGCATTAAAAAAAATACAGGGAAACAAAATCAAGAACCCAGTTTTGTTCGTGAATGGATATTGGATGATCCTGACGGTGGGCTATATGTAGCTTTTATTGCATCAGATAAAAAGGTCTGGACTACTTCTGGTCGTTATGCGCATTCATCTGCTTCAAGGAGTACGACTTGGTCTAGTTTTCTAGCAGAGGATTTAATTAAGCTTGTGCGAAGAACGATGGGACAGAACGTGCTTGAAGAAATGCTTGAGTGTCTTAAGCAGCAAAACATAAAATAATACTACGCTATTTGCATGTTTGTTAAATGAGAGGGATACAATCCCCATTTACAATAAATATTTGCACTTTTGTTATTTTTGAGCAGATTAATCAGTAGAAAAGAGCTTTGCTTATAGGCGTAAACATTGCTTTATGTTATAAATATTTTTATGGGCATGTTTTTTGCTTATTAAAAAAGGGAAGTCTTAGTATGAAATTATCTGTAGGGTTGAAAGTTGCGAATAGTTTATCGTTAACCCCTCAATTACAGCAGGCAATTCGCTTACTACAACTTTCTAGTTTGGAGTTGGAGCAAGAAATACAAATTCAATTAGATAGTAATCCGTTACTGGAAAAAATTGAAGAAAATAATACAACAGAAAGTTTATCTACTTCAGAGATCAGTGAGTCAGGAGATTTAACAACTGAACTTAATGCAGATCATTTACCAAATGACTTGCCTGTTGATACCGAATGGGATGATATTTATACACATCAATCAACTGCATTGGCATCGCCAGAATATGAGGAACGAGAGGATAATCGTCAAGTTCAATTGAGTCTAAAAGAACATATCTTAGAGCAAGTGAATTTATTGCATTTTTCTACAGTAGATAAATTAATTGCCTATTGCATCGTTGATTCTTTAGATGATAAAGGGTTTTTAGATGCTGAATTAGATGATATTTTGCTTGCAGTTACTCGTTTATTACAGGAAATGGAGAGTGCTGATGAGGTTGAAGAAGATGAAATTATTGTTGTTTTAAAACATATTCAACGTCTAGATCCAATTGGAGTGGGTTCTCGAAATTTAGCAGAATGTTTAAAGATCCAATTAGAAGGCATAGATCAAAAAAAATCATACTTAGCTGAAGCAAAGTGTTTACTGAAGTATTATGAATTATTAATAGCAAATGATTTAAATAAACTATTAAAACAAACAGGTTTGTCTAAAGAGCAGTTGAAAGGTGCTGTTGATTTATTAAAAACATTAAAACCGTATCCAGGTTTAGAATTTAACCAACAAGAATCTGAATATCAAGTTCCTGATGTTGTGGTTTCCAAGAAAGATCAGCATTGGCAAGTGCAGCTTAATCCAGATGTTATGCCTAAATTAAGGATTAATTCTTTTTATTCAAATATGATTCGTCGTGCTGATCAGAGTGATGATAATGTTTATTTACGTAATCAAATGCTTGAGGCGAAAAATTTTATTAAAAGTATAGATGAACGGCATAAAACATTACTCAAAGTTTCAACTTGTATTGTGGAACATCAGCGAGCTTTTCTTGAACAAGGACCTGAGGCGATGAAGCCTTTAGTTCTCCGTGATGTTGCAGAGGAAGTTGAATTGCATGAGTCTACTGTCTCACGTGTAACAACCAATAAATATATGCTTACACCACGTGGTTTATTTGAATTGAAATACTTTTTTTCAAGCCATGTTGGAACAACGACAGGTGGTGAAGCATCTTCAACTGCGATTCGGGCAATGATTAAAAAATTAGTTTCGAATGAAAATCCGCGTAAGCCTTTGTCTGATAATGCAATTGCGGAAATGTTGAAAGATGAGGGGATTGAAGTAGCTCGACGTACAGTCGCAAAATATCGTGAATCGTTACATATTCCATCATCTTCAGAAAGAAAAGTCTTGATCTAAATTTCAAGGTGTGACTATTCTAGGGATTCATTATTACGGAATAATGAATCTTTTTAATAATCACTAAAGGAATCGCTAAAATGATTTAATGAATGTTGAATCTTAATATGCATTAAATTTGCTTAGGTGATTCTTTGTATCCTTAGAAAAGGTGAGGGATAGAATTATGCAAATAACGATTCGTGGACACCATTTAACTATTACGCCTGCTATTGAAGAAAATATAAAAATGAAATTTAGTCAAATGACTAAGCATCTAGATCAAGTGAATAGTATGCAAATCAAATTGGCTAAAGATCATCAAATTGATAGACGTTCTCATAAAGGGAGCTCAAATCATATTGCTGAGGCGATTATTCGCTTACCGGGGATTGAACTTTTTGCGCAGGCGACAGCAGATGATATGTATACTTCGATTAATAAATTAACAGAAAAACTAAAAAGACAGCTTGCAAAACATAGAAAAATACAGTGTTCTTATCAACATGAGCTGGCAATTTTAACTTAAGTTTTTTATCAAAAGAGGCTATTGTAACTAGCCTCTTTTTTTTTATCGATAAAAAAGAAAAGGCTTACTGAATTATCTGAAAAAGTTATAGTAAAATGTATGGTTTGACGCCATGGTTGTATAAGAGGTCTAGTAATGAATAGTGAGCAGCTCACGCAAATTTTAAAAGAAGCTTTCCCTGAAGCAGACGTAGCAGTGAGTGGCCAAGCTGGGAAATTCGACCTTCGAATTGTTGATGATCAGTTTGATGGCAAACGTACGATTACTCGTCAACAAGCCGTATATGCACCATTAAACTCTTATATCGCAAGTGGTGAAGTGCACGCAGTTACGATTCGTGCAATGACAAAAGACGAATGGCGCAAAGCAAGCCTTTTCGGAGCTTAAATATTAATGGATAAATTTTTAATTACGGGCGGTGTTAAGCTCGAGGGCGAAGTACGTATTTCTGGTGCTAAAAATGCGGCTCTGCCTTTACTTGCTGCAATGATTCTCGCAGATTCTCCGATTACTTTAACGAATGTACCTCATTTAAAAGATGTGAACACCTTAGTGAAGCTGATTGCTGGCTTAGGCGTTACAATGAGTTATGAAGGGGATACGGTTCGTGCGGATGCGTCAACATTAGATAATCAGTTTGCACCTTATGAACTTGTGAAAACTATGCGTGCATCAATTTTGGTACTCGGTCCACTATTGGCTCGCTATGGAAATGCTAAAGTTTCATTACCTGGTGGTTGTGCGATTGGTTCACGTCCTGTTGATCAGCATTTAAAAGCATTGGAAGCTTTAGGTGCGCAGATTGAAGTTGAAAATGGTTATGTTCATGCTTCTGTTGATGGTCGCTTAAAAGGTGGCGAAGTTATTTTTGATATGGTCACTGTTGGTGGCACTGAAAATATCTTGATGGCTGCTGTATTGGCTGATGGTGTGACGACAATTCGTAATGCTGCTCGTGAACCTGAAATTACTGACCTTGCACAAATGCTCATTAAAATGGGTGCCAAGATTGAAGGTCTCGACACAGATACATTAGTTGTAACTGGCGTTGAAAGTTTACATGGCTGTGAATATGCGGTTGTTGCTGATCGAATTGAAACTGGTTCATATTTAGCTGCTGCTGCAATTACAGGTGGTCGAGTTAAAACCACGCATACGGACCCAGCATTGTTAGAAGCAGTATTGGATAAGTTTGAAGAAATGGGTGCAGAAGTGACCCGTGGTGATAATTGGATTGAACTAGATATGCAAGGTAAACGTCCTAAAGCTGTGAGCTTTAGAACTTTACCTCATCCCGAATTTCCAACTGATATGCAAGCACAGCTTATGGCGGTCAATGTGATTGGTCATGGTTTTGCAACGATTTCAGAAACAATTTTTGAAAATCGTTTTATGCATGTTCCTGAATTGTCACGTATGGGCGCAAATATTCAAGTGGAAGGGCATGATGCAGTCGTAACTGGCGTAGATAAATTGCAAGCTGCTCCTGTAATGGCGACTGATTTACGTGCATCATTTTCTCTTGTTCTCGCTGCATTAGTCGCAGAAGGTGAGACTTTAGTTGATCGTATCTATCATATCGATCGTGGCTATGAACAAGTTGAAGAAAAGTTACAAAGTTTAGGTGCTCAGATTAAGCGAGTAAAAGGATGAATGACTTAAGAAACGATGATCCAAATTTTGATGTAATGGGTAATTTTGATCATGGTTTAACCTTAGCGCTCAGTAAAGGACGTATCCTAAAAGAGACATTACCTTTACTTGAGAATGCGGGTATTAATTTATTAGAAGATCCTGATAAATCACGTAAATTAATTTTCCCAACCACACATAAAAAAGTACGTATTTTGATTCTTCGTGCTTCTGATGTACCGACGTATGTTGAGAACGGTGCAGCAGATTTTGGTGTAGCGGGTAAAGATGTGCTGATGGAACATGGCGCCCAACATGTTTATGAGTTACTTGATCTAAAAATTGCAAATTGTAAATTGATGACTGCTGGTAAAGTTGGCATGGAACGTCCGAAAGGCCGTTTAAAAATTGCAACTAAATACGTGAATCTTACTCGTCAATACTATGCAAGTTTAGGTGAACAAGTTGATGTGATCAAACTTTATGGATCGATGGAGCTTGCACCTTTGGTTGGGTTGGGTGATTACATCGTCGATGTGGTCGATACAGGTAATACTTTACGTGCCAATGGTTTAGAGCCATTAGAAGAAATTTGCAAAGTTTCTTCTCGTTTAATTGTCAATAAAGCGAGCTTTAAACGTAAACAAGCCGTGTTAAATCCAATTTTGACGCAACTTGAAGAAGCTGTGAAATTACGTTCAGTATGATTTTGTATGATGATTCAAAAAAACCGTTCTTTTGAACGGTTTTTTTATCGCTTAATTTTCTAATTAAGGGAAAGAATGTCTTACTTTCAAATGATGCTCGTTTAAAACAACAAGATGCACCTGAAAATTTAAATGCTTCAGTTGTTGTGGAACGTCATGGTGCTTTGAATTGGCTAATTCAGCATGATGGAGATTAGGATAATCCAGACTTAAATACATAAAATTTAAAATATTTAAACCTAAAAATGATTTTTTCTATTAAAGCAGATGGAAATGCTGATGTTATCTTGCCCACAAGCGTGTTGAAAAAGAGTAAACTTAGCCTTCTCTTATTCGCCTTGTGGGTAAATTGATGCGACGTTTATCGACTCAGGATCAAAATTTTAAACAGGCATTTGCTGAACTTTTAGCATTTGAAACTGTGAATGATCCTCAATTAGTACAAACTGTAGACCAAATCATTGCTGATGTTCGTCAGTATGGCGATGATCATGTACTTAAATTAACACAACAGTTCGATCGACATCCAGCGCATCAATTCTCGGATTTGGAACTGACCCAAGCTCAACTTAAAACTGCATTTGAAGGCTTAAGCACAGAAATTCGTGAAGCCTTGGAATTGGCTGCAAAACGTATTCGTTCTTTCCATCAGGCACAAAAGCAGGAAGGTTGGACTTATGTTGATGATCTGGGTAATACCTTAGGTCAGAAAGTCACGCCACTTGATCGCGTCGGGATTTATGTTCCTGGTGGATTAGCATCTTATCCATCATCTGTACTTATGAATGCTTTACCAGCACATGTAGCAGGGGTTCCTGAAATTATCATGGTGGTTCCAGCGCCGAATGGTGAATTGAATCCATTGGTTTTAGCAGCTGCATATTTAGCAGGGGTAAGCCGTGTATTTACTATTGGCGGTGCTCAAGCCGTTGCAGCGTTAGCTTATGGAACGCAAACCATTCCAGCTGTCGATAAAATTACAGGACCGGGGAACCGTTTTGTAGCAGCAGCCAAACGTGCAGTCTTTGGTCAGGTGGGTATTGATATGATCGCGGGGCCTTCGGAAATTTTGGTGTATGCCGAAGGGGAAAATAATGCTGAATGGTTGGCTATGGATGTATTGTCTCAAGCTGAGCATGATACGGTTGCACAAGCCATTTTTATTACGCCAGATGAAGCACTTTTAAATGCTGTCGAAACAGCCATTGAAAAGCATTTAAGTGAATTGCCAAAAGCAGAAATTGCTCGAACTTCGATTCAAAATCGTGGTGCGTTGGTACTGGTAAAGGATCGTGCGGAAGCGATTAAACTGATTAATCAGGTTGCTCCAGAGCATTTAGAATTATGTCTTGATGATGCTGAATTAATGAGCCAAGAGATTCGTCATGCAGGTGCGATCTTTATGGGGCGTTATACGCCTGAAGCGATCGGTGATTATTGTGCAGGTCCAAATCATGTTTTACCGACTTCGGGTACAGCGCGTTTTTCTTCACCGCTCGGCGTCTATGATTTCCAAAAGCGTTCAAGTTTAATTATGTGCTCGCAAGAGGGCGTTAAAACTTTGGCTAAAACAGCAGATGTGTTGGCAGTTGAAGAAAATCTTGATGCCCATGCACGCTCGGCACGCTATCGTTATCAATAACCGATTCGAAGAATAGATAGGGGCTGATAGAAGCCCCTTTTTTGAGATATATGAGAGTAGAACAATGACGTTTACAACTGAACAAATGCGTTTTTGGAGTCCAGAAGTTCGTGAACTTGAGCCATATGTACCAGGTGAGCAGCCTAAGATTCAGAACTTACTAAAACTTAATACCAATGAAAACCCATATCCACCATCACCTAAAGTTGTGGAAGCTGTTCAAGCAGTTTTAACTCACCAAGCCGATGCTTTGCGCTTGTATCCAGATCCAGATGCGACCGCTTTAAAGCAGGCAATTGCTAAACAGCAGCATGTTGATGTTGCTCAAGTCTTTGTCGGTAATGGTTCGGATGAAGTTTTAGCGCATATTTTTAAGGCTTTTTTTATTCAGAAAGAGCCAATTCTCTACCCAGATATTACCTATAGTTTTTATCCTGTTTATAGCCAGTTTTTTGGAACTCAGACCAAGCAGATTCCATTGAATGAAAAATTCGAAATTGATGTGTCGGATTATGAACAGGAAAATGGCGGTATTATCATTACCAATCCGAATGCGCCAACCAGCATTGCATTAGGATTAGCACAGATTGAGCAAGTACTTAAAACAAATCCTGATCGAGTCGTGGTGATTGACGAAGCTTATGTCGATTTTGGCGCTGAGTCAGCAGTGCAATTGGTCAATCGTTACGAAAATTTAGTCGTTTGCCAAACGACATCTAAGTCTCGTTCATTGGCGGGATTACGTGTCGGCTTTGCGATTGCTCAAGCGCATTTGATTGCTGCACTTGAAGCTGTAAAAAATAGCTTTAATTCCTATCCAATCGATCGTTTTGCGATCGCCGCAGCGGTGGCCTCATTTGAAGATCAAGCTTATTTTGAAGCGCAATGTGCCAAAGTGATTGAGAGTCGAGAAAAATTAGTTGGTGATCTCGTGGCTTTGGGTTTTGATGTATTGCCATCGAAAGCCAATTTTATCTTTGTCACGCATCCTCAATACGATGCTGCTCAACTGGCTCAACAATTACGTGAGCATGGTATTATTGTGCGTTATTTCAATAAACCAAGAATTAATCAATTTTTACGTATCACGGTTGGTACAGATGAACAAAATCAACGTCTAATCGATACACTTAAAAATCAAATTTTATAATTCTATAAAATTTAGTTCTCAGATTTTTGCCATGTATTGAGCAAATCAAGCATGGCAGAAATTTTATCAAAGCATTCTTGGTACTCGGCTTGGGCATCAGAAGCAACCGTAATGCCGCCACCTGCCCACATCGATAATTGATCCTGATATTTTTGAATACTGCGGATTAAGATATTCCAGCAACCTGTTCCATCAAAATTAAAATAACCCAAACTTCCACAATATGCGCCACGTGGAGCACCTTCTAATTCATTAATAATTTGCATAGCGCGAATTTTGGGTGCCCCTGTAATTGAACCACCCGGAAGAGCGGACAATAACATCTGCATGGGGTTTACTTCTTTTTTTAAGGTTGCAGTGATTTCACTGACCATATGATGGACTTGGTTGAAGCTTTCAATTTCGAAAAGTTTTGTCGTTTCTACAGATCCTGTTTCTGCATAAACACTTAAATCATTCCGAAGTAAATCAACAATCATCACATTTTCAGCCTGATCTTTTTCAGAGCGGCTGAGCTGATCTTTAGATTGTTGGTCTTGCTCGGCATCATCAAAACGAGGCATTGTACCTTTAATTGGTCGTGTTTTAATTTTTCGATTTGTTTGAAATTCGACAAACAATTCTGGAGAACAGCTGAGTAGCTCAAAATCATGTATCTTGAGATAGGCAGCATAAGGTGCATGGGTGAGCGCCCATAAATCCTGTGCTCGATCTAATAATGAGCCTTCTGTTTTTGCAATAAACTCTTGAGTTAAATTAATCTGGTAGCAGTCACCAGCTTTGATATATTCCTGCACTTGATTAAATGCATGTAGGTATTGTTGCTTAGACCAGCGCGGATAGCATTTTTCTAATAATGAGAAAGGTGTTTTTTGAATATTGATTGATTGATTGATTAGATTTATGACATTTTGATAAATACTTTCAGCTTCATTTTCATCACTATAAAAATACCAAGCATCATCCTGAAACTTTAAAAAAGTCGAATATAGACCTAAGAAAAAACTGGGTTGATTTCGTGAAACCATGTTTATAAATTGATTTGCACTATAGTCATAGCTAAAAAAGCCAATATATCCACCACCAAAAGTAGTTTTCATTGAACTTTGTGAATGGGATTGAAAATTTAAAAAATCGCTAATAGGTAAGGTTGCTTGTACATTCTTATATTTATTAAATTGAGTTTTACAAAATTTTTTGAGTTTTGACTGTTCTAATACTAAAAATTCTTGAGGCAAAAAACCAATTGTCGGAGTGTGATTGTCATATAAATAAACTAAACCAGTGAGTTCATTCAGCTGTATAAGAAGGTCAAATGCAGAGGTGAGTTGCGTGTCAAGTTTTTGCTGAAAATGAGACATATAACAAAAATACATTCATATACATTTGGAAAATATAATTGTACTACAATCATCTAAACTCTACTGATATTTATCCTGTAGATAAAAGTTGAAAAATATTTCTGAAATGTATTGTGATTCTGTCTACTGAAATTGTAAAACAAGTTGCAATTTTCATGAATTGGTTTAAGAAAGCGCAATTGTTTACATTTTGCAGTGATTTGGGCGGATGATAAAAGGTTTAAATAGGATATTTGACTATGATTTTCTAAAAATGCTGATTAAAAAACTATAGTGCTTTCCATATGTTAGAGCATATAAATTAAAGTGGTGCACGAAAAAAGTATTATGCCGTTTGTCGGGTTATTTATAAAAAACGATTAACAGTAGTTGAACATAAAATAACAAACCTGTAATTTAGTACTTGCTAAACGAACTACTCAAGGATTGGAAGTTCAATTTGTCATTAAGAAAAAAACGACAGTGAACAGCAGAGTAGTGAAAGTCAAAAAATAAATGCTCTTGGGAGAGTGCTCAATGAAAATGTTTACTAAACTAGCTTTAGTTTCTTCAATGGCGATTAGCGCGAATGCAATGGCTATGCAGTCAATGGATGATGCTGCACTAAGCGCTGCAACAGGTCAAGACGGTATCAATATTGGTATCGGTATCTCTAAAATTGAAATTGATAAAGTTTTAATTCACGATAACGATGGTTTGACAAATACTACATTAGGCGGTACTAGTACTGCTGGTGCAATTGTAATTCAAGGAAACGGTACAGGTCTTACTGCTACTAAAGGTGTTGTAATTACAGCTCCAATGTTGAATGCTACTACTGTTGATAATACTCGTGCTTTAGCATCACATAACCTTGCTGACCTTACAATTGATACAGATGCTGGTACTGGTACAAATGGTGCTTTCCTTAACGTTGCAGCAGCTGTTTCTGGTTTAGATATCTACATCGGTGAAATTGGTGTGTCTGGCTCTAATGCAGCAAGCACTACAGTTCGTCGTGGTAATGATACAACTAACTACAACGCAATTTTATCTGGTTTAACAATCAAAACTGGTAAAATGGATGCAAATATTCAGCTAGGTGCTGCTCCACAAGGTGCGATGATTGTATTAAATACAACTATGCAAGGTGGTTTAGAGATTAAAAACCTAGGTATTGTTGATAGTTCTACAAAAACTGGTACTGCAGATGGTACAACTGGTAACCGTGCTGCTGGTCAAATTTACCTTGAGAGCATCAAAGTTGCTGATGCTAACGCTGCAAACTTAACAGTGAATGCTGCTGTAAGTGTTGTTGGTAAAGAAGACACTAATAACGGTTACTTAAAAATTATCACAGGTTCAGGTGCTACTACACCTAAAACTGATATGTACATCAAAGGTATTCATTTAGGTAGCCAAGCAGCAGCTTCAATTGGTGATGTGGAAGTTCAAGGTTTACAAACTTACTACTTCAACGGTACTGCAAATGTTCAAGGTTCTATGATCACTATTTCTGGTCACTAATCTTATAACAAAAAAAGCGCACTAGTTGCGCTTTTTTTATTTGAAATAAGTATTTTTATGTGCTAAAAAATGGAAAATAGTTTTGCTAAAGCACAATAAATTACTTAATGACAACTAATTTTTATTAAAAAATACATTTCGTCAAAAAAAACTAAAAAAAAGCTGCTTTTTTTTATAAAAAAAGGTATCTTCAACATTCAGGGATGAGGTGTTTACGGACACTAAAATAAAATGAATAAGGCAAGTTGTGCCACTGTTAGAAAAAGAGACTTATGTTAGAGATCGCTTTAGGCTCAGCATTGATGTATTACTTTACAACGCAAGCCTTCGAAATAGAAAAAAAACCAGAGGGGACTGTATATTATACAGAGACCTTAGATTCTCGTAATCCTTCTTTTACACGTAATCATCGTGAGGCGGTCACAATTAAACCTGCTATAGAAGATCAATTTCGGGGTATTGTTCGTCAGGCGTATGACTACAGTTGTGGATCAGCCGCATTAACTACGCTGTTAAATGGCTATGGTGGTTTACGTTTGACTGAACAACAAACGATGACAGGTTTGCTTCAGTATGGTGAGTATCAACGTATTATTGAGCGCCGTAGTTTTTCTCTGTTAGACATGAAGCGATTTGTTACTGCACTTGGGTTGAATAGTGGTGGTTATCGAGGGGAGTTTTCAGATTTAACCAGTTTAAAACAGCCTGCAATTGTTCCTATTACTTATGCTGGTTTTAAACATTTTGTTGTATATAAAGCATATAAAAACGGTCGAGTTTATGTGGCTGATCCATCATTAGGCAATATTAGTTTTGATGAAATTCGCTTCAAACAGATTTGGGATAATAATACACTTTTCATTGTAGATATTCCGGAAGAGTATCGTAAAAATTTATTAGCGTTGCAAGACTCAGATATGCGCCATGTAGAAGATGCAACTGTTAATAAATACGCGCTTGCGGAAATTCAGTTTCCGACACAAAAGTTTGAACGTATGGCTGATAAGGCATCAACGATGCGTAAAGTATTAGATGCAGATCCGACCTCTGCTACTTACAATCAACCAATTACGACTTTTATGCGCTTATATTACAAGCGGAAGTAATTTAGAAATCATTAAAATTAATGTATTAATAGGATGTAAAGCAAAATGAAAAGTCCATGGATGAACATCAGTGTGTTGGCATTAAGTATGAGTGCAGTAACAACAACACTTTATGCTGAAGAACAGAAATCAACGGAAGTTCAGACCGAACAAACAGCGCAAGTAGATCAAGCTACAAATGTAGTGAAAGATGAGTCCAATGTAAAAGCTGGTGATAGTCAAGCAACACAAGCAGCAAATGCATTACAAAAGCAAGAAGGTGATGCGACTAAAGAAACAAATTTACAAGAAGTATTTACATCTAACGAACGTCAATATTCATTGATAAAAAAAGGTGTTATTTCTTCTTATTATGACATTGATTACACATACTATCGAGACAGTAGACTAGATCTTGCTACGGGCGATAGTACAAGTGCTTTACAACGCTTACGTGTTGAAGAAGATGCAAACCATACACTGACCAATACATTTACCACGCAATATGGTTTACTTGATAACTTGACCTTATCAGCATCTATTCCATTAATCGCTAAAAAAGATCTTTTACAGGATAAGACAGCCGCAGGTTTAGGTGATGTTTCTTTTGGTGCTCGTTGGGAACCATTTCCATTAAAGCAAGGGCGTCTTCCGTTGGTTTTATTTGGTAACTTATCAACTAAAACTGGTGATAGTCCTTATGAAATTGGTATTGATGAGCTGTCAACTGGTAAAGGTTATTATTCTGTTGGTTTTGGTGCAAGTACTCGCAAATACATCGATCCTGTTGTGCTTTTCAGCTCAGTATCGGCGAACTATGGTCTGAAAGAATCTGGACTTAACCAATTACGCGGAAACAGAGTGTTGGAAAGTTTTGATCCAGGTTTAAGTGGTGGTTTTTCATTCGGATTTGCATATTCGTTTAACTACGACGTATCACTCACAATGTCCTATCAGCAAAGTTTTAACACTGGTGCAAAATTCTACTTCAAGAATGATGAAAGTTATCAATCGGCCGATCAAAGTAGTGCCATGTTGTCATTTGCATTGGGCGTAAGGGTATCACCTGAAACAATTGTAAATGGCACCGTTGCTATTGGATTAACGGAAGATGCGCCAGATGTGTCCTTGGGCTTGTCATTCCCACTCGATATTATAGGTTTCGGCAAAAAAGTTCGTTAAGGAGATGTAATGGTGAAATACCTAAAATTATGTCCTTTAACGGCAGCAATTTTTTTAGCTAGCTTATCAAATATTGCCAATGCGCAATTGGGACAAGACTTATCTGTAGACTTACGTTCTCTTTCTTTGGGGAATGCTGTCACCGCTGATCCACCAGGCATTAGTGCAGTACATTTTAATCCAGCAGCACTGGCGAAAATTGATGGTTTACAAACTGATGTACAAGGGATTTTAGCTAATTTTGCTATTCAACGGGATTATTCAGCTCCTGCTGGTTATAATGTTTTTGGTTATTCCGATGATCCATTGGTTTGTAATGACGGACCAGAAGTTAGAACTGGAATTTGTACAGATTTTAAAGGAACAGTTCACGGGGACGTTGAATACGCAAGTATTTATGTACCGATTCTTAAAAAAATCGTAGATTTAGGACCTAATGCTCCATTAGCTGCACCAACTGCAGCGATTGCTTATAAGCCACCTGGTTCCAAAGTAACCTATGCGACAGCTATGTACGCACCATTAGTTGCAGGTTTTGGCGCAGAAGATGGTAATCCAAGTAATTATATGGGCCAACAAGTTGCATTAGAGCGTATTACCTATTTATCGCCCTCTTTTGGTTATCAAGTGAATGATCATTTATCAGTTGGTGCATCATTTGGTATGTCTTACCAAGCGATCGCACTTAAAACGGATCTACGCTTTCCAAATGAAATGATTGGTGTATTGCGAATGGTAGATGAAGTGGTATGTACTCCATTTAAGAATAATGGGGATATTATCACCGATTTACTATTATTTGGTATTTGTAACGCCAAAGAAGGTATGAACCCGTTTAGTAAAGTGGGGGCAATGGATGTATCTTTAGAGCAATCATTAAGTCCAAGTTATAATTTGGGCGTATTATGGGAGCCAACCGATGATTTTAGTTTTGGTATGGTTTATCAAAGTGAAGCTAAAATGCGATTGCGAGGTAAATATTTAATTAATAATGCGACAGCTCCGCAACAACTCGTAGCTGGTTTAAATTCGTCAGCGACTGGTCAAATTCTTGCGGCAATTCTTGGCTTGCCTGGGTATATTCCTAATGTGGAATCTGGTTTAGTTGCCATGGATTTTAAATATCCACAACATTTTAAAGCGGGTATAAAATATAAAATATTTCCCGACTTGCAAATGAACTTTGATCTCGGTTGGACCGACTTCGCTGCATGGGATAAGTTTAAGTTTGAATTTGATCGACAAATATCATTATTAAAGGTTGCTAAACTTTTGACTGCTGATGTAACGGATCGTTCTTTAGCTTTACCTTTAAAGTTTCAATCATCTTGGCGTTGGGGAATCGGTTTTGAATATTCAGCAACTGATCGGCTGAAGTTACGCATGGGTTATGAGCCTCGTACAAGTTCAATTCCGGATGACAAGCGCAATACGATGGTACCAATTAATAATGCTCAACTGTTCGGTTTAGGTGCTGGTTATCGATTTGATCAAGATACAGATTTAGATCTTTCAATTGGCTTCTTACGCAGTCGTGATGATATTCCTGCAAATACTAGTAGTCTTGCAAATAAAACAGGGGTTGATAATATTTTATTAAACCCGTATGCAGGCCTAGATATTAAAACCAATACTAAGGTAACTTTGCTTGGTATCAGCTATAGAACAAAATGGTAATGTTAACGACTATGATAATAAAACAATCTAAGCTTGCAATATCTGTAATTTTTACTGTTATTGCAAGTACTTCGGTTGTATATGCACAAGGTTTTTATACAATTATTGGCCCTGATGGAAGACCAATGATTATTCCTAAAAAACCAACAGAAAATGAGAATAGAACAGATAAGGTTATACGTTCTAATGATGTTGATTCTCCAGCAGCATCAGAAAAAAATCTACCTGTTAGAAATAATGTCAATTTAAATTTACCAACAATATCAATGTCTAAGCAAGATGCTGTTAAGAATGCAGTTAAAATGCAATCATCTTCAGAATCAAAATTAGCTTCTGACGCAGAAGTAGTCCATCAACCAAAATCTCAAAATTTTATAAATACTTCAAAAGAAATAATTGATGCAAATACGAATAAAAAGATAACACCAAAATTAAATGTTGCTAGTAAAAGTCTAACTAATATTGAGGCAGAATCATCTGCTTCATCTGCTTCATCTGCTTCATCTGCTTCATCTGCTTCATCTGCTTCATCTGCTTCATCTGCTTCATCTGCATTCATAAAAGTAGATGGTATTGAATATGTGAATAATGAATATTTAGAAGATCAGGAATTTAATTTAGAGGGTAAAAAGCGTTTTTATAGTATGCCTGATGGTACAGGACGTATAGAGACGATAGAGCGTAAAAAAGGCGTAAGTCGATCAATTTTGGATAAAATATTAAACAAATCAAACCAGAGTCTAAATTCAATTACTTTATCTAATAATTATGTTCGTTTATCTGCACAAGATTTATCTCTAGCATTTGAGAATGATCGTTGTTTCTTAGAAAGTTATAGCAAAAATAAAACAATCAAGAGTTTAGTTCCCGAAAAAGAAATTGGCTTATGGCCTCGGAAACCTATAAAAGAAAAATTTGAATATGAATTGGTCAAGCTTGATCAAAATATTCAATATATGCAATTTGATTCTTATGCATCTAATACTGATAAACCGACATATTATTGGCCTTTAGTGATTTTTTTAGATAAGTCTGGTTGTATATTAGAAGGCGTGAGTGGATTTAAGAATCAGAAGATTCCAGCAACATTATTACAACATGCAGCACTTCAAGGTGTAATTAAGATACCGCCTAAAAGTTATTATATGATGATGACTCCATTAGCATCAGCCGTGGATGTTCCAGAGCAGGAACTTTCAAATCAAGGACAGATTAAGATTGCTGCTTTACAGTAAGCATTAATAGGATGAACCCATGACAAATAACAAAATTTTCTTACCCTTTGCTTTAACGACATTAGTAGCATTATTACAAGGTTGTGGAGGCGAGAGTACAAAAATTAATGAAGATCCAAATAAAGGGGTTAGTGGCGTAACAACTAGTACGAGTTGTACGCCTACAAGTAGCGACTGTCTACCCTTTGCCATGGATTATCCTATTTCTGGTTTAAATTTTGATTGTAGTAGCGATAAGGCAAATCACTTTGCAACTAAACTTGATTCAAATGCTGTTGGGGGAGCTTGTAAATTAGGCGACACTGCAACTTTTTATATACAAGGTAAAGATGCTAGGAAAATTAACCTTGGTATTGTGAAATTAGATGATATTTCTAAGATTAATGACTCAAGGTATCCAGTACCACGGCTTCGAGTAATTGATTTAGCAAGCGCATTAACAGGAAAAATGCCAACAGCACTTGATCCAAATGATGAGACTATTCGTGTAGCGATAGCATTAATAAAAATTTTCCATAGTATTGGTCTTGAGCAAGAAGATAACGCTTTGGGGGATATTCAACCTACTCAGATTACTAACGAAAAGAAAGATCTATTATCTCAATTAACTAAAGATATTGGTGTTGCTGAACTGAGTAATGGTTCTTACGTTGATATCTTAAAGCCATGGTTAAGTGTTAGTAATGTAACAGATGAACAAGCGATGGTGCTGCTTCAGCGTCTCTTAAATTTATCGAATGCAGGTGTATGGCAAACAACAATACCTTTCTTAAAGGCGGGTACAATTACACCTTCAGTTAAGACTCCAGATGGCTTTTTTGGTTGTAATCAATCAAATTATAATGATTGTGTAAATCCTGATAAAGGTAATGACCTTATACATTCGATGGGGGAGGTCTTTTTACTTACAGATCGACAAGGATATACAATAGGAACAGGTCAACAATGGCGAGGTCCTGCAAGTTTTATAGAGGGTAAACTTTATCCACCACTTGTATTAATTACTAAAGTCAAAGCTCAAAAAGTACAAATTAATCCTCAAAATACGTGGTTGAATCCGATTAATCGTGAAATAAACTCTAACCAACCGCTGCGTTTTGCTTTGACAACCAACCCATCAGAAGACTTAAAATTTAAGCAAGGTAAGTTGATTAATGGTCATACAATCCCTGGGACAGAATATATTTATAGAGTTTTATTAAATGCTAAAGATACTGACCCTGTAAATACAGCACATTTGGGGCAATGGGAGCAAACTATAGGTGGTCAAGCTTATAATGGAAGTTTAGAAATCTATAAAGCAAACCCGCCAAGCTACTTAGGTAAAGATGTTTTTAAAACCAGTACAAATGTAAAAACAAATCAAAAATATATTTTCCCTTTATATGCGACTCTAATTTTTGGTTTCTCTGATAATAGTATTCCTGACTCAGAAAAAATTAAGTTAGGGATTGTAATTGACGAAAATGGTGATATTCGAACTGATATTCGTAAAAATTCTACATCTAGTGATATGTCCGGAGAGTGTGCAAAAATCCAATCTATTAATTCAGATGGGACGATCACTGATGAGTTTGGAGAGACTCAATATCGTATAGGCTCTACAGGAGCAACCTCTTTTACACCTACAAGTAAATCAGTATCTGTCCGAGCAATTTTATCTAATCCAAAATTTGGTATATTAAATGGTGCGATGTTTGGATTGAATGTTGGTGTTATTTATAATGAAACGATTAAAGCTATTGGTGGCGCTAAAATTAATATTCACAATTTATTAAGTGATGCCCCACAAAAGGAAATAACATTAACTGACTTTACTGAGACAAGTAGTACAGTATATTGGTCAAACACTTACGCTTATTATCAGGGTGTGTATGTAAATCTATACGATAATTTAAAAGACACGGATAAAAATAATTATGTTAAACCTACAGATGAAGATCGTAAAATGGCTAAACGCTGGACTGGTCCAGTGACTATTCAACTAGCGGATCAAAATTTAAACGCATGTAAAGCTGTTAAAATAAAGTAAGAGTTAAATAAAAAGACCGCGATAAGCGGTCTTTTTATTTAACCTGTATGATCTAAACGTGTACCTAATGTTTCTAAATGAGATGGAAATAATCCTAGTTTACGATCTGCAAAATAATGCTTTAAAGTTTGCTCTACACTCGGAAATGCGAGTTCTGCCCATGGGATATCATGTTCTTCAAATAAACGGCATTCGAGACTTTCTTCTCCAGCTCCAAAAACACCATCTTTCAATTGTGCTTTAAATAGAACATAAATTTGCCCGATGCGTGGAATATTATACATACAGTATAGTTGTTCAATATCAACTTCGGCTTCAGCTTCTTCTCGTGTTTCACGAGCAGCACCTTGTTCCATGGTTTCAAATAATTCCATGTACCCAGCAGGAAGTGTCCATAGCCCATAACGTGGTTCGATGGCACGTCGACACAATAAAACTTTATTATCCCAAATGGCTAATGCACCGCAAATAACTTTCGGATTTTCATAGTGGATATTGCCACAGTGTGTACAGACGAGCCGTGTTTTATGATCACCTAGCGGGATTTTTGCTTCAGTTTGATGTCCACACGCAACGCAAAAGCTCATAATTATCATCAGCTACAGAGATAACTCAGCATAACTGAATTTTGATCACTTCGCATCATGATCTATGATTGTGATTGAAATTTCAGTTATGATGATTTGTAAGGAAAATGAGAAAAAGAGATGAGTCATATGGAAGAACCATCGTTAATACAGCTTTTACAACAACGGTTGCGTTTTTCCAAACGAATCCAACAAGCTGATGCAGCGGTTTTAATTGCAATTACACAAGAACAGCAACCTAAGGTCTTACTCACACGTCGTTCAATCCATTTATCTCAACATGCAGGTGAGGTGTCTTTTCCAGGAGGAAAGCGTGATCCGAGTGATACCAGTAATATTGTAGTTGCTTTGCGTGAAGCACAAGAAGAAACAGCGCTTAATCCGTTCGATGTCAAACTGTTAGGTGATCTACCGATACAACGTGCGCGTAGTGGTTTATCTGTGAAACCGATTGTAGGATTAATTCCCGCAGAAGTAGATCTAATTGCACAACCTACAGAGATAGATCGTATTTTTTTTGCACCATTGCAGCAGTTAATTGATGCACCACCTTTACCCTATGAAGTGCGTTTAGCTCGACAATCAATTTATTTTCCGAGTATGCAGGTTGAAAATGAGATCGTATGGGGTTTAACCGCTCGAATGTTAGTATCATTATTTCAGTATGGGCTAGGACATCAAAAAAAATGGCCTTTTTTAGTTAATCCTCCTCATTTTGGATTATCTAAATTCTAATCACGTCTTATTAAAATAGAGTAGTATTTTGTCATGATGTACACATATCAAGGATTGAGCCCTAAAGCATTACATGAACCTTGGGATGGCTGGATTGCACCGAATGCAACGGTGATTGGTCAAGCTGAGTTAGGTCGCCAAGTTAGTATTTGGTTTGGTGCGGTTGTAAGAGCTGATAATTGTAAAATTCGGATTGGAAATTTCTCGAATATTCAAGAGAATGCAGTTTTACATACTGATGCAGGTATTGAACTGAATATTGGGGATTATGTGACAGTCGGTCATCAAGCCATGTTGCATGGCTGTACGATTGGAGATAATTCTTTAATTGGTATCAATGCTGTAGTTTTAAATAATGCGGTGATTGGTAAAAATTGTATTATTGGTGCAAATGCATTGATTCCTGAAGGTAAAGTTATCCCTGATAATTCTGTAGTGATGGGATCACCAGGAAAAGTGATCAAAACTTTAGATGAGCAAGGCGCTGCACGGTTACGCTTGAGTGCTTTACATTATGCTGAACATTATAAGAGTTTTTTAGTATTGGAAGAGTTTAATTTCTAATAATTACGAATTGATATAGTGTGTTTCTTGAGTCAAGTATATCCTTGGCTTTTTTGTATTTATAAAAAGTCAATAACTCGCTTAGGACGCTTGAGTGGGGTATGATACTCGACGTTTTTTATCTCTTTTAAGCTAAGGTTTTTGCATGAAGTTGCTTGCATTGGAAACTGCAAATGAGCACTGTTCAGTTTCATTAATTGATGATGTTCAAGAACTCTATTTTCAATTAGATGAGCGACCAAAAGCACAAACGCAAACCATTTTGCCATTAACTGAACAGGCACTATTACAAACTCAAACTCAATTGGCTGATTTGGCTGCAATTGCGTTTAGTCGTGGGCCAGGTTCATTTAGTGGTGTACGTATTAATGCTGCGGTTGCTCAAGCTTTGGCATGGTCACAAGATTTGCCTGTTATTCCTGTATCAAGCTTGCAAGCGTTAGCGCAAGCTGCATATCGTTTGACAGGATTACAGCAGGTTACAGCTGTTTTAGATGCACGTATGCAAGAAGTTTATATTGCTAATTTTAGTCTAGATGAAAATGGCATTATGCATGCTGTCGATGAAGAAAAATTATTAAATTATGAACAAGCGACCGCATATCGTAAATTTACGGCGATTGGCTCAGGTTCAGAATTGATTAAGCCAAGTCAAATAGACTCGCAAGAGGCTTCCATTCTAAAAACGTCTGCAACAGAAATTCGAGCAACTGCACAAGACATTGCAACAATTGCGCAAATTTATGCTGTACAAAAAAAATGGGTTGATGCTGAGCATGCACTCCCTGTGTATTTACGTGATGATGCATGGAAAAAAATTCCAGAACAAAGTAAAGCGAATTAAGGTTAATTATGGATTTTTTATTGCTATTTAAAGCAGCAATTATGGGGTTGGTGGAAGGGATTACCGAATTTCTACCGATCTCAAGTACAGGGCACTTGATTCTAGCAGGGCAGTTGCTAGATTTTTGGACGCTTGAAAAACGAGATATGTTTGCGGTTGCTGTGCAAATTGGTGCGATTGCAGCAGTAATTTATGAGTATTGGGGCAAACTGTGGGGCGCATTAATTGGCGCACTCACAGGACAAGAGCAAGGTCGTCGTTTAAGCCTGAATTTAATCATCGCTTCTGTTCCAATTGTGATTATTGGCTTGAGCTTTGGTGATGTGGTAAAGGCTTATTTATTTAATGCGGTCACGGTTGCAATTGCATTAATTGTCGGTGGTTTCGTTATTTTATGGGCGGAACGCCGTCCGCATCAAATCGTGAGTCAAGAAGTTGAAGATCTAACATTCAAGCAAGCCACATTGATTGGTTTGATTCAATGTCTTGCATTAATTCCTGGGACATCACGTTCTGGTTCAACCATTATTGGTTCATTATTCTTAGGTATTTCACGTAAAGCAGCGGCTGAATTTTCATTCTTCCTCGGTATTCCTGTATTGATGGGGGCAGGCTTACTGGATATGTATAAAATGCGTCATGAATTACATAGTAATGATATGGCTATTTTAGCAGTTGGAATTATTGTTGCCTTTGTTTCAGCTTTAATTGTGATTCGTGCATTAATTCGTTATGTCTCTAAGCATGATTTCACCGCTTTTGCTTACTACCGTATAGTGTTTGGTTTATTCATTTTGGCGACATGGTGGACAGGTTGGGTGCATTGGTAATGCAGATGATCTGTTGGTATCAGACGGAGTACGCGGAGCAATTTCAACAACTTCAAACCCGATTAGCGAGTTTGGATGTCGAACTAAAAGGTCAAATCGTTGAAAAAGTGAATGCACGTTTCCTTCGTCTGAATCCAGACATGGCTTTGGTTTTAGATGAAGATGGGCTGAGTCTGGCTGCGAATGGGATGAAAATGCAACCGGATTGGCGTGCTGAAATTCCTCGTTTAAAACGAGCCAGTCTGAAATCCGAAATGATCGCAAGAGCATGTCAATTAGGTGAAAAACCTAATTTAATTGATGCAACAGCTGGCTTAGGTCATGATAGTTTATTGATGGCTTATTTGGGTGCTGATGTGCGTTTAATTGAACGCCATCCCGTCCTATTTGTATTATTAGAATATACTAAAGCCCAAGCAGAACGAGATCCTTTTCTGCAATCTGTTATGCCACGGATTCAACTCATTTATGCTGATTCAACTGATTATTTACATGGATTAAGGCAGCGAGATGAACAGATCGATGTCATTTATTTAGATCCGATGTTCCCACAGCGAGATCAAAACCACCAAGCACAAAAGAAACAGGCACAGGTCAAAAAGCAAATGCAATTATTGCATATGTTATTACCTGAAGATGGTGAAATGGATTTAGGTGATGAATTACTGCATCTTGCCAGTAAAATCGCTAAGCGCGTTATTGTAAAACGACCTCGACATGCAGTTTATTTGGCTGATCAAACTCCAGATCATCAATGGTTAGGTGATGCTTGTCGTTTTGATGCATATTTTCCCAAAAGTTCAACTTAACTTTTATCCAAGTGATTGTTTAGCTTAGGTGAATGCTCGGTAAAGATTTGTGATATAGTGCAAAAGCATGATTGATAAAAAATTCTTGTCGAGATTAAATGAAGGAAAGACGTTGTTCCTTTTAGGAAAAGTCATCTTCATTTGATAAAAGATAGACATATTTTCAATCTAAGCTTGAAAAGAGAAATACCCGAAGAACTTTATGATCGACCTCAAACCTTCCATTAATATCTGGCATGATTTTAAAAGTAACCAAATTGCTGGAATGTGGTTGTTCCTTGGGTCTCGACGTTCCTTACAGATTGTTCATCCATCAATTACCCAGCTCATTATTTGGGGTATTTTAGGTGGTTGTACCAACTCACTTTATAGCTGGTTGGTGGCAGGGCAAATTGGTGAGTTCAACCCTCAAGGTTTGATTGGTTACGCACTGTGGCCTTTTATTGCCTTAATTGTGGGGATTTTCCTTTCGCAACGCATGAACCAAGCCCGTTTAATGCTTGTACCTGCATTATTATGGTTAGTGCTTGATACCAATATCTTATTATTACAGTGTTTGATCCAATATTTAGGTTCAAATGGCTATCTAAATTTCATTCCCGATACAATCTATAATGGTTTCTTACCACCATTATTTGTTGGGCTATTTGTTTGGCAAAGTCTGGCTGTGATTTGGGTATTTTCACGGGCATTGAATTGGCCGTGGTGGGAGCGTGCTTTAGTTTTTATTGCGACTATTGCAACCATGGTGGTTTGGCAACTTTCGGTAAAAGATCAACCGATTTGGAAAGTTGAAGAAACACCACCAAGTTTTGCTGAAGATGCTTTTTATGCGCAAAGTCATGTGTTGGACAAAGCTTTAGATCAAATCCAATATGGTGATATTGCGAAAAGCCATTGGTATTTTATGGGCGTAGCTGGGGATAGCTACGCTGATGTTTTCAAATCTGAAATTGAACGCATTAGAGAGCAATTTGATACTCGTTTTGGAACGTTTGGACGTTCGATTATGTTGATTAATAATCCTGCGACACGTTTAGATGTTCCAATTGCATCTAAAACCAGTATTGAGTTAGCCTTGCGTCGGATTGGTCAGCAGATGAACCGTGATAGCGATGTATTATTTCTTTATATGACATCCCACGGTGAGCGTAATCATTTTGAAATTGAAAATGCACCATTAGAATTAGGGCAAGTCGACCCGAAATGGCTACGTGAAACGCTTGATAAATCAGGGATTCGTTGGCGAGTGATTGTAATTTCAGCTTGTTATTCAGGAAGTTTTATTCCAGCATTACAGTCACCTGAAACCTTAATTATTACTGCTTCAGCCGCAGATAAAACCTCTTTTGGTTGTAATAATGAAGCGGATTACACTTATTTTGGTCGTGCTTTCTTCGATTTGGCGATGCGTGAACAATCCTCAATGAAAAAAGCATTTGATCAGTCTAAACAAACTGTGACACAGTGGGAAACAGCTCAAGGATTTGAACCATCCGAGCCGCAATGGGCTATTGGTCGTAACATGGAATTGATGTTGCCACAACTTGAGCCATATTTATTCCCAACGCAAAATATCACAACAACAGACATTACAAAAACACAGGATAATCAACATGCAGCTACTGCAAAAAAATCGTTGTTTTGAAGGTGAACAGCGTATTTATCAACTGGAATCACAGCATCTTAAAGGTTTAACCAAAGTTGGAGTGTATTTACCTCCTGCTGCTTTAGAAGAAAAGCCTTGCTCAGCATTATTTTATCTTGCGGGTTTAACTTGCACTGAAGACACCTTTGCAATTAAAGCACATGCACAACGTATGGCAGCTCGGCTGAGTCTGATTTTAATTAGCCCTGATACCTCTCCGCGTGGAGAGGGAGTTGCACAGGGCGATTATTGGGACATTGGTCAGGGTGCAGGCTTTTATATCAATGCCATTCAACAACCTTGGGCTGAACATTACCAAATGGAGTCTTATTTGGTTGATGAACTTTATGCACATGTTTTACAAGCATTTCCGATTATTGAAAGTCAGATTGGAATTTTTGGACATTCAATGGGAGGGCATGGCGCATTAACCTTGGCGTTTAAATACCCAGAGCAATTTAAATCGGTTTCAGCTTTTGCTCCGATTTGTGCGCCAAGTATTTGTCCGTGGGGAGAAAAGGCATTTAGTCACTATTTAGGTACAGATCAACAGCAATGGTTAGCACATGATGCAACGGCTTTAGTTCAGCAAAAGGGTGGAGTCTTTGCGGAAATTTTAATTGATCAAGGTCTAGAAGATCAGTTTTATGCTCAATTGAACCCTGAAAAGTTTAAGCAAGCTTGTCTAGAAGCAGGGCAACATTTAACTTTACGCCAGCACAAAGGCTACGATCATGGTTATTACTTTATTCAAAGTTTTATTGATGATCATCTGCAATTTCATGCGATTCAGTTAGAAAAGCATTAAGACTATTTTGTAGTCCATTTGATATGTGGGTTAAATTGTTAGATAGAGTAATGCCACGAAATGAGAAGAAAAATTGTGCGATATCTTTTTTTAATTATATGGTAGTTATGCCATATACCTGTAGTTAGGGGCTTAGCCCTCAACCTTAGCCACTAAGGAAAGTTCATGAGCAAAGTACGTAAAGTAGCAAATCTGATGATAGGCCTCCTTATTGTTGGTAGCATCTCTTATTGCTCGTATTCCTTTGGTAGCGCTGAGAGCCGTATGCGCCAAACCTGTGGTGAAATTACTCTTGGTATGTCAGTTGCAGCATTGACTGCCTTCGCCAAGGAGCATGGTCTTAATCTTCCTCACCAAGAGTCGGGTGTGATCTTTATGGTAGAGTCAAAGACCTTTGGGCGGTGGGGTTGTCGTGTAACACTTGAAAAAGGGGTAGTGCAAAGTGCAGAGTACAACTTTGCAGATTAAAGTGGCTAACAGTCGTTTTAAGATGGATACTTCAACGTGCCGCCTTAACTTCAACGTTATGGCTTATTGATAAAGATATGACATCAGATATTTTCGAAAAATTAGATAGCTTTGGGATTAAGAATGATCACTTACAGTTCCATATCCATACAATTCGAAAAAGTAATTCATTAAAAAAGAAGCTCTTTCGAGCTTCTTATTAATGATGTTGCCACTCAACAATAAACTCTTGTTGTGCTATACGATTTAAATGATCAATAACCACCTGTTCTAGACGAGCAACATCTTCTTGCTGATTTTCAATCAATACATCTAAATGCTGTTCTTGTGGTGTAAGCGTCACTGTTGCTGTAGGCATAAAAATTTTTGAATACTGCTCAGTCTCTGATACTTCAAATTTGTGCCTCCAGTGATTCAATAAACGTTTACTGATACGTTTACCATCGTGAGTTGTAATTTGTGTCGTACTATTCATTTTTTAACTGCATATGATTTCACCATTAAAAATAGCAAAATCATATGCGTTTAAAAACAGTATTCATGCAACGTGTTGTTGCAAGTTTGCAAGTTTGCAAGTTTGCAATGTCGTAATCGTATCTTTGTAACAGCCTAAAGCCGATGAATTTGTTATAATTCAATTATCATTTTTCAAAGTTTGCCAGGTCATTCATGTCCAAGCCTTATTTAATTGCTCCTTCGATTTTATCTGCTGATTTTGCACGTTTAGGTGAAGATGTAGAAAAAGTTTTAGCTGCGGGTGCAGACGTTGTGCATTTTGATGTCATGGATAACCATTATGTACCAAACTTAACTTTTGGTGCAGGTATTTGTAAGGCATTGAAAAATTATGGAATTAAGGCGCCAATTGATGTGCATCTGATGGTTTCACCTGTTGATCGTATGATCGGTGATTTTTTGGAGGCAGGCGCAGATATTATTACTTTCCATCCAGAAGCAACGGATCATATTGATCGTTCTTTACAACTGATCAAGGCGGGTGGTGCGAAAGCAGGTTTAGTTTTCAATCCAGCAACCCCTTTACATTACCTTGATTATGTTCTCGATAAAGTAGATCAAATTTTATTGATGAGTGTGAACCCTGGTTTTGGTGGGCAAAAATTTATTCCAATGACATTGGGGAAACTTCGCCAAGCACGCAAAATCATTGATGCCAGCGGTCTTGATATTCGTTTAGAGGTTGATGGTGGTGTTGGTCCAGCAAATATTCGTGAAATTGCTGAAGCGGGTGCAGATATGTTTGTAGCTGGTTCGGCAATTTTTGGTCAACCTGACTATAAAACTGTAATTGATCAAATGCGTGCAGAATTAGCTCAAGTTGGTGCAAAAGAAATTTAGTGTTTTCATCGTATTTTTCACATAAGGTTGTGGATAACTTTGTTTATAACTGGGTGGATAACCGTGTTGATAAGCAAGTGGATAAGATGTTGTTAAAATAAACAAAATGATTTCAGTTGTTTATATTCTCAACAAAAATATCAAAAAAGGACAAATTTTTGTCCTTTTTTTGTGCATCAAGTCCTTTATTTTGTTTTATTTTTGTTCATAATGTATTTTATTCTTTTTCGTTTGATAAATCGGCAGTTCTGTTGCTTAAATGCAAGGAATTAGCATAATTGAACATAAAGTAGATTGTGCATAAGATAGAAAGAAATTATGCTAAGTAAATCACATTCATTTGATGATTGATCCAAGGATATTTAGTGCAACTTCATAAAAAATACAAGCATCTATGGTTTGTATTCCTGATGATATTTTTCATCGGGGGAAGCGGTGCGTCTATTGCAGCAGTCCAAAAGATTCAACTTGATCAAAAGATGTCTACAGCGCAAGTGATACCATGTCATGATCAACAGATGACACGTCCGCATCATCAAATGGATATGTCGCATGATGTAACCAATGTGGTTAAATGCCATGATGGGCAAACGCAAGATCAGCAACATTGCCCCGATTGTAATAATATTTCACATTGTCAAACGATTAATTTTGCACTCGATCAACAAATTCCAAGCCTGTCTGTTTCACCTTTTTTTGAGCTAAACACTTATAAAAATACTGAGTATCAAGCTCGTCATCTTGCAGGGCATTGGCAAGAAATTTTACGTCCTCCTAGAACCTAATCTGTCTTAGAAACTCTTTTTCGCTTCAACGAGCGAGTTAAAAATAGTTCACAGATTAGGAAAATATTATGTCCTCAAAAATATATGCTGGTGTCATTGCTGGCTTAAGTCTAATTTTTGCGCCTTATACTTTGGCTGCAATAAAAGAATATCATCTGAACATTAATCAAGGAATGGTCAATGTTACTGGAAAACCTGTCAAACGTATTACGGTAAATGGCAAATTTATTGCGCCGTTATTAGAGTTTGAAGAAGGGGATGAAGCGGTCATTCATGTGCATAATCAACTCAAAGATCAAGATACGTCATTACATTGGCATGGATTGCTTTTGCCAGGATTGATGGACGGTGTACCCGGTTTTAATGGCTTTCAGGGCATTAAGCCAAAGAGTGATTTTACCTATCGTTTCAAGGTGCGCCAAAACGGAACTTACTGGTATCACGCCCATAGTAAAGGACAGGAACAGGATGGTTTATATGGTCCTCTGGTGATTTATCCAAAAGGAAAACAGCCTGTTGCCGCATATGAAAAAGCTGAGCGTGATTATGTGGTGATGTTGTCTGATTTTCATGAAACGGAAAGCGACAAGATCATGGCAAATTTGAAGAAGTCGGCTGAGTATTACCAAAACCAACGTGAAACGGTGGGTGATGTCTGGAGGCAGGTGAAACAAGACGGTTTAAAAGCAACGTGGCAAGATCGTTCGATGTGGAACCAGATGCGGATGCTCAAAACCGATTTATCTGATGTCACTGGTTATACTTTCTTGGTGAATGGGAAAACACCTCAACAAAATTGGACAGGCGCTTTTAAAATGGGTGAAAAGATTCGTTTGCGCTTTATCAATGCGTCAGCCATGTCTTTTTTTGATGTGCGTATTCCCAACCTAAAAATGACAGTCGTTAGTGCCGATGGTCAGCCAGTGAAACCCGTTCCTGTGGATGAGTTTCGTATTGGCACAGCAGAAACTTATGATGTGTTAGTGGAACCTAAGCAGGCACATTATCAAATTGAAGCTGAATCAATCGACCGTTCTGGTTTTGCAATTGCTTCATTGCACAATAGCATGACACCGAATACGCAAAAGGTTCAGATTCCTAAAGCGCGCCCACGTGCATTGTTGACGATGGAAGATATGGGCATGGATCATGGTTCGCATGGTCAGATGGATATGAGCAAAATGAACCATGGTTCAGATCAGCCAGTGAATATGGCCAAGATGAATCATAGTCAGCATCAGATGCCTCAAGGTAAAGCACCAGTTACACCGATGCAAAAAACAGCGATGGATCATCGCTCACATGAAAAAATGGACATGTCGAAAATGGATCATAGTGGACATGGTCAGATGGATATGAGCATGATGGATCACAATGTTCATACGCAGATGACGATGGGGGAGATGGATCATAGCCAGCATCAAGCGGCTGCATCTTCCACAAAAGTAAGTATTGATCATGTACAGGGTTGGGCGAATGCAGCAACACCAATCGGTCAGAAAGCCTTAACTTATGCAGATTTGAAGTCGTTGCAATCACAACCAAAGCGTTATAGTCGTCCAGCAGAGCGAGAATTGGTGATTCGTCTTGGGGGCACGATGGAGCGTTACATCTGGACGATTGATGGTAAAAAGTTTAGTGATCCTGATTTTAAGCCTTTAACCGTGCGTTATGGCGAGCGTATTCGACTGAAATTTATCAATGAAAGTATGATGGCGCATCCGATGCATTTACATGGCATGTTTATGCAGTTGGAGAATGGTCAGGCACCGCAGGATATGCCAAATAAACATACGGTGATCGTGCCGCCGGGCAAAACTGTTACAGCTCTACTGACTGCGGATGAGCTCGGTGAATGGGCGATTCATTGTCATCTGTTGTACCACATGAGTGCGGGCATGATGAGTAAATTGATTGTCGCAAATGTCGATGGCAGCAAAGTTTCACAAACTATGTCTGTTCAACCTACTCAAGGAGCGAGCCATGCACATCACTAAGCAAGCTTCTAAGATGAAACGCTATACACAATTATTGGCAATTGGTGGCATGGTTTCTTGTTTGAGTGTATTTGCATCTGCACATGAGGGGCATGATCAAATGATGCAAATGGATCAGTCGGTACAACAGAATATATTGATGGAGACATCATCTCCTGTTGATCATTCAGAACATCAACCTGAATTAAAGCAAGTACCATCTGATATTCAACATGATACACATGATCATCATCGTGAACATGGTGGACAAATTTATCAAGCCACAGCGATTAAAAATGCATGGATCGTTGATGACAATGGTCGAGGCAGTGCCAGTACTGAGCTAAAAACATGGGTGGGAAGTGATAAAAATAAAATATTCATTCAAGCACATGTTGAAAAAGCAGAATCGGAAAAAACTCAAACCGAAACAAAGCTGTTATACAGCCGCAATGTTGCTGACTTTTGGGATGTACAAACAGGTGTTCGTTATCAATATCAGCCTGAGCAAAAGCATGATAAAAATCAATGGGACGCGGTATTGGGATTACATGGTCTAGCGCCGTATTTTTTTGAAACCGAAGCCTATATTTATGCAGGTCAAAACCAACGCTGGCAACTGAGTTTGGAAACAACACGGGATGTATTATTTACGCAAAAGTTGATTGCTCAACCTTATTTGAATGCAGATGTAATATTCAATGATGAGTCAAGTTATGCAAATAAATCTGGATTATCTAAACTTCAGATAGGCCTGCAAACGCGTTATGAAATCAGTAAAAAAATCATGCCATTTATTGATGTCGCTTATGCATACAACAAAGGTTTGAAACAAACCGAATTACAGTCGGCTACAGACAGTAAAAAAGGTTGGCTATATGGTTTAGGACTTACGTTAAAGTTCTGATCCTTTGTCTAAAATGTCACTATCTTGAGATACTGTTGGTTTATACTAGCAGTATCTTTTTTGAGTCATTCATGGTGCATAAATGGCTTTAGAACAACAAGACAATTTAATAACTGATAAAGCAAATGAATCTCTAAGTCGGAGAGAAAAAACACAAAATTTGATAACTCAATTTGACACTGTTCCACGTGATGGCGGCAGTATGAAAGTCAGTTTTTATTATATTCCACACATGAGTAGTTTGGTGGAAGTACAACGTATTCGAAAAGCATTATTGCCATTTGCTGAAATCTTAGTTGAACATAGTATTGATTTGGATACACGTCATCTAACTTTATATCATCATTATGGAATTGATGAGGTGACAATTGCTCTAATTCGCTTGAGCTTGGGAGCTGAGTTACAACAAACTTTGTCACATTATGAACCTTTAGAAATAAATACTTTGAATACAGATACTGCAACTTTACAGGACCATAAAGTTGAGTCGCAGGATAATTATTTAAGTGTTTTAGGTCATTTTTTAATTTCATGCTTCAATCATTTAAAGCAATGGATAAAATGCTTACAGAGAAAGAAAGAAGGATAATTAAGCATGCCAAGATGGATGTATGGCGTACTAGGATTGGCTATTGCATGGTTGGTTTGGACACAGGTATTAAAACCAGCGCCAAATATTAGTCAAATGACCACTCAACAAGGCGTACAAATTAATGCATTGGAGCGTTATGAAGGCGCATTTCGTGTGCTTTCTAGAGAAGACTACAATTTAGGGCGTGAAGCTGAATTTTCACCAATGGATATTGCTGTTGGTTGGGGAGATATGGCAAATCCGCAGATCTATAAACAAATTGATGTATCACAAAGTAATCGTTGGTATCACTGGCGTATAGATCATCAACCGCCTATTTCTTTGCGAGAAATCGCAACGCATAGTGCCAATATGCATCTGGTTCCTGCCAATGCTTATGTCGCATCTCAAATGAAAAAAATTAAAAAATAGGACTTACGCACTATTATTTATAGATTCTCTGTGGTAGGAGATGATTTTTATCGAGAATAAAGTCATCAATGAAGTCTTTGATGATTGGTCTAAATAATTTCTTCTGCCAACGATATACATTTTCAAAGATCCGCTCAAACTGGTTCTTTTGTATCTCGACGTAGGCCATCAAGGCTGCAAAAATATGATTCAAAATCAGTTTAGATCGTCT
>NZ_NHRQ01000027.1:0-32103 GCF_002165335.1 Acinetobacter sp. WCHA29 | reverse complement strand
AAACAAGGTGGCTTAACTAGAGCGGAATATCACTTATAAATACGCTTTTAGTTGTTCAAACAAGTGGGACCACCTCTCTTTCAAAATGCAATTTTGGCGCAATTTGAAGGCGTTACTTTATTCTGGTTGGGGGATAAACGCGCAGAGCTTTATGGAAAAGTTAGAAAGTGGGGATCTGTTGGCTTCATATTAGGCGTATTCATTATCGGAGCTCTATTAGAAATTATTCAAATTTCAATGCTACCCATTTTACTTCTAGCGGTTTCTTTTTTAGCTTTTTTGTGGTCATTTAGCATTAAAGAACCTGAACATGCGCCTAGCTCGCAAAAAAAACTAGAATCTATATTACCTATTTTAAAACGACCTACTGTGGCTGCATTTTTTGCGATTGAATTTGTTTTATTATTCTCACAAGCGCCATTTTATAGTTTTTATAGTAATTTTTTAAAAGAGATTGGATTTAGCACGACACAAATTGGAACGCTGTGGGCAACAGGCGTAATTGCAGAAATTATCATGTTTGCCATAGCGCAAAAAGTTTTCTTTACTCGTTTTTCTTGGCGGACACTAGTTGCAGTATGCTTGATTTTGACAAGTTTACGCTGGTTTTTGGTTAGTATATTAAACACACATTTTTTGGGTCAGTTATTTGCTCAATGTTTACATGCCTTTAGTTTTGGATTATTTCACTTAATTGCAGTGAAAGTGATTTTTCAAAATTTTTCAGCTGAGCAACAAGGGCGGGGACAAGCACTTTACAGCACGATGTGGGGGGTAGGGGTCGCATCTGGAAGTCTATTAGCTGGGCATTATTGGCAAGTATTTTCAGGCGCAACAATTTTCTTATATGCAAGTGGTATCGTACTCGTCGGTTTGTTTTTAGTATTTTGGCTGCCGAATCAATTGGAAACGGCAGCTAAAACTTAGATTAGAGTTGAATATTCTGATATTCAGACATCCATGGTTGTGCCTGTTCTAATTGTGCTGCAAGTTGCAATAAACGATCTTCACGTCCAAAAGGTGCAATAAAATGGCTGCCTAAAGGTAAGCCATTTTTGTTCCAATATAATGGGACTGACATGGCAGGTAGACCTGTAACATTTGCTAACTGCGTAAAAGGCACCCAACTCAAATTATCCTGCACCATTTTTTCAACTAATTTACCTTGTGCTAGATAGTGCGCTTTTCCTACTTTTAACAGTCCTTTCAAGATTGGTTTTTGCCAATTAGGTGTAGCAACTTCCCCATTTTTAGGTGCGACTGATGCTGTTGTTGGGGTTAAGTAAAGATCATATTTTTCAAAGAAAATGTTCATTTGAGTGCTATAAAGCCCCCAATTATTAAGCGTATGAATATATTCTGTTGCGGTTGTCTTGGCCCCAAAAGCAGCGAGGGCAATAGAATCTAATTCGAAATCATGATCAGTTGCACCTGCCATTTGTTTAATTTGTGCCTGTATATATGAGAACTGGCTGAACCAAGTCGTTACAAAGTCTTTTCCTAATGCTAAACCATCTATTTTTGGACGATCTTCTACAACAATATGCCCTAAAGATTCCAGTAACTGAGCGGTTTGTTGAACAGCTTGAATCGCGTCTTTAGAAACTTTTGTTCCAATCGGTGATTGAGTATTAAAAGCAATTTTGAGTTTTCTTGGAGCCTGTTGAATGATATCTAAATATTTCTTTTCAGGTGCTTCTATTCTAAAAAGTGAAGTTTGTTCTGGGCCTTGAACTGCATCGAGCATGGCAGCACTATCGCGAACTGTTTTGCAGAGAACATGTTGCATGGCAGCACCATGCATTGCTTCACTGTATTGTGGCCCCCAAGGTGTACGACCACGACTCGGCTTTAATCCAAATAAACCACAATAAGAAGCGGGGATACGAATTGATCCGCCACCGTCACCTGCGCCAGCAATCGGGACGATTCCAGCTGCAACTGCAGAGCCTGATCCACCAGAAGAACCACCGCTATTGTGTTTTAAATTCCACGGATTGTGGCAAGCTCCCCAAGCATCGGGTTCTGTAATTCCTTTGATACCAAACTCAGGTGTGTTCGTACGACCAAAAGTGATAATCCCTGTTTGTTCCCAGCGGTTTACGATTTCAGCATTAAAATCAGGTGTATAGTTAATTTTTTTTAGCGCTTGGCTACCATAAGAGGTTGGAATACCTTGATATTCTTGGAATAAGTCTTTGACTAGAAAAGGAACGCCTGCAAATAACCCAGAGGATTCTTGCTGTGTGCGCTGCTTCGCTTGCTCATACATTGGAATAATAATGGCATTTAGCTTTGGATTGACTTGATCTGTTCGTTCTAATGCAATTTTTAATAATTCTGAAGGATGAACTTGTTTGCTTTTGACCAGTTCTGCTAATCCTAAACCATCATATTGCACATATTCAGAAAATTTCATGGCTTTTATCCTTAAAGCTAAATCTTTATAAAGTAAATAAAAAAACTGTAAATTTAGAACTAGCATACCTGAAAAAATGCCATAACAATCAAATAAAATTCAAGCTAAAAATATTGTGTTTATATGGTTATGAATGCATGTTTTTCTCAAAAAATATGCTAATTTAAAGCCTTGCACCGTTTAAATTACGACTTAATTAAATCTATGAAAAATATTTATATTATTGGATTATTATGGGCTTGCTCAACATGGACTATGGCAGACACGGTCGTAAATGAAAAAGCAGTAACAGCACAACAATTGGCTAAAGCAAATGCGATTCGGGTGATAACTCGTCCTGAAATCATGGGGCTATGGGGAATGGAAATTCCTAATAATAAGAAGTGTGTCGAATACTATAATTTTCGTGGAATGAATGAGGTCGTAATTAAGAGTAACCAAGAATGGTCTTATGGTTTATATGATTATCAACCTTCAGAAGATCATAAAGAGCGTTTACCTGCATTAGTTTTACAGATTAAGTATGACAATAATCAAATGGATTGCTCAGGTCAAACACTAGACCAAACTGGTGAAGTTTCGCAATATTTTGTGAAATGGGAAAATGATCACACCATTAATTTTTGCGCCAATGAAAAAGGCGAAAAATGTTTTGCAACATTACGCCGTGTTCTACCTTAGAAAGATTGAATAATAAAAAAGCCTCTTAACTTAGAGGCTTTTTTATTTATGCTTTTTCAGCTTTCGGTTCAAGCTGTTTTAGTAGATGCTTCTCTAGATAATGAATATCCATAGCTTGTTCACAGAAGTTTTTATCTTCCAAAATAAGATCTTTGTGCAATGGAATATTGGTTTTGATTCCAGTCAAAATCATTTCATCTAAAGCTTGACGCATACGAGCTAAAGATGTTTTACGATCTTTACCATGAGCGATGAGTTTTGCAATCATCGAATCATAATACGGCGGAATGCTGTAACCCTGATAAATATGAGAATCTAAACGAATACCTGCGCCACCTGGAGCATAGAAAGTTTCTATTTTACCAGGAGAAGGTAAGAAGGTGGTCGGATCTTCAGCATTGATACGGCATTCAATCGCATGACCTTTTACTTCGACTTCATGCTGTTCAATATTTAAACCTAAACCAGCCGCAATCCGCAGTTGTTGTTCAATAATATCAATGCCAGTAACCATTTCAGTTACAGGATGCTCAACTTGAACACGAGTATTCATTTCGATAAAGAAGAATTCGCCTTCTTCAAATAAAAACTCAAAAGTTCCAGCACCACGGTATTGCATCAACTTACAAGCATTGACGCATGCTTCTAAAATATCAGCACGTGCTTGTTCTGGTAGATTTGGAGCGGGTGCTTCTTCTAACACCTTTTGATGACGACGTTGTAAAGAACAGTCTCGGTCATATAAATGGATTGCATGACCGTTACCATCACCTAACACTTGAACTTCTACATGGCGAGGTTTCTGTAAGAAGCGCTCCATGTATACAGTATCATCACCAAACCACATCTCAGCATCACGTTGTGCAGCTTGAACTGATTCAAGTAATGTGTCGACACGTTCAACGATACGCATACCACGACCGCCACCGCCTGATGCTGCTTTGACGATCAACGGGAAGCCAATTTTTTTTGCTTCAGCAAGTGCATTGTTAATCGTTACAGCATGGTCACATCCAGGCACGGTGGGTACGCCAGCCTTTTTCATGGCAATAATCGCGGATACCTTGTTACCCATAAGACGAATGTGTTCAGGGCGAGGACCAATAAAAATAAAACCTGAGCTTTCTACAATTTCAGCAAATTCAGCATTTTCAGACAAAAAGCCGTATCCAGGATGGATGGCATCCGCACCTGTAATTTCTGCAGCAGTAATAATTGCAGGAATATTTAAATAACTTTCACTTGTGGTACCCGGCCCAATACAGACAGCTTCATCAACGAAGCGTAAATGCATTAAGTCTTTGTCAGCATCAGAATAAATACCAACTGTTTTAATGCCAAGCGTTTTACAAGCTCGCGTAATTCGTAAAGCGATTTCACCGCGATTTGCAATTAATACTTTTTGCAACATTAGAATCCCCAAATTAATTAGGCGCGGTAGCGGAAAAGTGGTTGACCAAATTGGATCACTTCACCATTTTTTACCAAGATTTCTTCAATCACGCCGCTTTTAGTTGCCTCAATTGGGTTCATGATTTTCATCGCTTCGATGATACCAAGTGTTTCACCTGCAGAAACTGTTTGACCTACATTTACGAATGGGGCTTCGCCTGGGCTTGGTGCAGAATAGAACACACCAACCATCGGTGATGTTTCTACAGCGCCACGAGGTGTTTTTGCTGCTGGAGCCGCTGGAGCTGCCGTTGTAGGCGCAGCCGCCACAGGTGCAGCAGCATACACTGGAGTAGGGCGAGTCAATGAAATAGATTGATCTCCTTCCTTAACTTCAATGGCTTGTAAGTCAGATTCAATCATCAAATCGATGAGTTTCTTGATTTTACGGATATCCATGAGTGCATGTTCCTACAATGTCTAAATTAGTTAGAAGATTGAATTTTTTCAATAGCGTAATCGAGTGCGAAGGAATAACCCTTAGCACCTAGGCCACAAATTACGCCAATGGCTTTATCGGATAGAAAAGAGTGATGTCTGAATGCTTCACGAGCGTGAACATTTGACAAATGAACCTCAACAAAAGGGATTGCAACACCCAGTAACGCATCTCGCAAAGCGACAGAAGTGTGGGTGAGTGCAGCTGGGTTAATGATGATAAACTTTACACCTTCAGTTTGTGCTTGATGAATACGATCAACAATTGCACCTTCCCAGTTGCTTTGGAATGTTTCTAATGTAAGAGATGAATCTTTGGCTTGAGCAATTAATTGTTGGTTAATATCGTCTAGCGTGAGATAACCATATACTTCTGGTTCTCGCTTACCTAGCAAGTTCAAATTCGGTCCGTGAATCACCAAAATGGTTGAGCTCATTTAGCCTGCTCCAATTTTAAAATTGCAAATTTAATTTGCAAGATGTCTGCAAAGTTTGCTTATTATGGCACAAAATTCCGCAATTTTTTTATAATTTCTTTTACTGAGTGAAGAAAGTTGCATGCCAAGCATGGTGCATATAATGAAAACTTTGCAAGGAAATCGCAATGTTAAAATATGACAAAAAATAGGTTTATTTATTTTTAAAACATTTTAAACCGAACTCACCCGAATCGTTCATGAGATTTGTGTAACTGATGAGTCAATCACCTATAAGTCTTATTTTGATCATAACTTAAGTGAGTGAAAGTGTTGATTTTTTAAACATGATTGAGGCGAGAGTTAAACATCTCTTAAGATTAAAGCATTGTTTTAAAGGGATTTGTATTGTGCTTTTGTCTACTGCAATCGAGTATGAGAAAATTGCTTTTTGATATTAGAAAATTATGAAAGCTTATAAAGTGTTCACTTTGGAAATAGTATTTCTCTTAGACAATTAAGCAGATTCGTATAAATTGTAAGTTGGCAAAAATGATGAATTTTCACATTTGTCATGGCAGTTAATGACATGAAAATGTCCGAAAAAGATATCTATTGCTTCGATAATATACTTCGAACTTAAGAGACAACTTTCGATTGGCGTAGTATCTCTTATGGGTCTTTCAAAGCTGTCTTTCAATTGAAGACAGCTTTTTTTTGTCTTTAATTTACTGATGCTGTTTTATAAATCTGAGGTAGTAGACAATTTTGAGCGAGTTCAGTAGATATTTCGGATGATGATTCTAAGGCATTCCATTGCTGGATTTGCTCAAACAACCATTCAAAGTCAGTCACTTTGGGTTGTGCATCATTTTCAATCAGATGACGAACTATATTTTGTATGGCATGGTATTTTTCTACATGCACTTCTTCAGAACATTCAAACTGAATAATATCGAATTCGACTAAAAGGTCCCAAATTGGCGCAAAGTCTTCAATCGATTTAAGCTCTTGCTGTGCTTTGATTAAAGCTCGAGTGAGTGAGATTAATGTATTCGGATGCTGTTCTGCCCAATCATGTGTCACAGCAAGCACTTTATCTGCGACATTTGGGATAATTTGCTGACTTGAACATACAATTTGTCCTAATCCTGCTAGTTCAGCTTGGGTATTCCAAGGCTCACCCACACAGAAACCATCGACTAAATGAGTGCTTAGTGCTTCTACCATATACGATGGCGGTAAGGTTTTTACTTGAATGTTTTTTGCAAGTTCCCTATCTGCCAAAGCAAGCCATTCTTTTAAACAATAATGATGGATAGAATGTTGAAATACATGCGCGAGTGAAACAGGATGATTTTCTTTAAGATAATCTACTAACTTTTGAGCAGATTGTTCTGCAGTATCGTCTTTTTGAATCTGTAATTGATAACATAGCTTCTGACTCAGGCTAATAAAAGCACGACTCTCGCTTAAGACTAATGGTGTTTGTAAGGGGATACCAATCTGATCATTGCCAATCGCGGCAGCAGGTAACATAGCAGATAAGCAATGTGCAGCATCGAGTAAACCAAATGCCAGTCGATCGCGTAAACTTGCCCAAGAAGCCTCTTTGATCAGTCGAACATCTAATCCTTCTTCATCAAAAAAACCGCGTTGTTTAGCCCAAAGCAGTGCTACGCAATCAAGTAAAGGAATATAACCAAGTTGCAATTCTGTTTTTTCTAAACTGCTCATTTATTCATCCTTTAGTTGATTGTTTAAAAGCTCTTGTGCATCGATTAGACGACGTGCCATTTCACCGATGGTCATACGATGACTCATCGCATTTTTTCTTAATAATTGGAATGCTGTATCTTCAGTGAGACCGTGAAGTTGCATAAGCAAAACTTTCGCTTTTTCAATATCTTTTCGATCTGCGAGTTTTGTTTTTGCATCTTTTAGATCACATTCAAGTTTTTTATGCTTTTTATATTGCTCAATCGAAATGTCTAGAATGGTATGTAAACGACTTGGATCGATACCATCAACAATATAGGCAGTGATGCCTGCATCAATTGCTTGTTTGATGGTGTCTTTGTCAGTGTTTTTAGTAAAGAGTACAGTGGGTAGGTCAAAGTTACTTACACAGCTTTCAATAACGTCACGATGTGGATGATCCATATCGAGCAAAATGACATCTGCTTGAAGATGTTCCAATTTGAAAATATTCAGGTGATCAAGAGTAAAGCAAGCAACAACATCAAAATCATGTTCAATTAAACAAGTTTTGATGTATTCAGCTCGGGCTTGATCATCATCAATAAGTGCGATTCTGAGTTTCGGCATAAGTATAAAGATCAAACGATAAGTGTGTGTGCATTTAAGACGATGCACGATGAATGTTGTTTTAAAAGCAAAATTGGTGCCATTGGAGTTATTCTTATTCGGTGCAATCGCTCCTTTAGCATCTACATTATGCGCTTTATTGTATCGTTCATTGATTTCAGAACCAAAGAAAATTTAGAACTATGTTTTAAAACCATAAAATGTATTGTTTTGGTGCGTAAAAAGAGTTCTTTTGAAGCAGAAAGAATTATGCTTTAAAACGGGTCATCCTCATAAAGCCCTATTTTGTATAGGGGTAAAATGTAGTGCTTAAGCTATTTTTATTTATAAAAATCATTAAAAAACAATAATTAATATAATTTCCTGCTTTGATTTATTAAAGTTGGCATAGCATTTGCTAAATATTTATTGAGTCAAAGACGACTTTCCAAAAAATTGTAAGACGGCCAACGATGTCCGATCTGATCTGTTTGTTCACACAGAGTGCTGTGTCAACAAAGCAATATACGTTCAGTATGGGAGATGGCAATGTCTTTAGATTTATCGGCAAAAAAAGCCACATCAATAAAGTTATTTAACTTTTCTGCACCAGCGATGCGGGCATTCCACATGAGTTGGCTTGCTTTCTTCGTTTGTTTCTTTGCTTGGTTTGCATGTGCACCTTTAATGCCAGTCATTGCAGGTGAATTTCATCTGACTAAAGATCAAATCGCAAATATCAATATCGCAGCAGTCGCAATCACCATCTTAGTCCGTTTGATCGTTGGTCCTTTATGTGACAAGTACGGACCACGTAAAACATATACCGCTTTGTTGATTATCGGCAGTATCCCCGTTTTTGGTGTCGCTTCTGCAAATAGTTATGAATCATTTCTGTTCTTTCGCTTATTAATTGGTGCAATTGGTGCGAGTTTTGTGATTACGCAATACCACACTAGCATCATGTTTGCTCCAAATGTCGTGGGAACTGCAAACGCAGCCTCAGCTGGTTGGGGTAATGCTGGTGGTGGGGCAACACAAGCACTCATGCCGTTATTACTATCTGCATTGGTGATGTTTGGTGTTGAGCAAGCATTTGGTTGGAGACTCGCACTAATCGTTCCAGGTGTCATGATGGTGATCGTAGGTTTCCTTTACTGGAAGTTTACTCAAGATTGTCCTCAAGGTGATTTCAAAGAGTTACGTGCTCAGGGTGTGGTTGTTGGTAGCGATAAAAAAGGTGGTCTAGCAATCTTAATGCATGCTGCACGCAACTATCGCGTATGGATTCTCTTCTTCTCATATGCAGCTTGTTTCGGTATCGAAATCTTTATCCATAACATCATTGCAATGTACTACGTCGAACACTTTAGTTTCGGATTAAAAGAAGCTGGTTTAGCAGCAGGTATCTTTGGTTTGCTCGCATTATTTGCCCGTGCATTGGGTGGGATTCTTTCAGACAAAGTTGCACTCAAAAAAGGCTTGGATGGTCGTACTAAAGTACTGTTTGGATTGATCCTTGGCGAAGGGCTTTTCTTAATGTTGTTCTCGCAAATGAATGGACCTGTACTCGCTATTCTCGTAATGACGGTATTTGCATTATTCACACACATGGCATGTGGTGCGACTTATGCGCTTGTTCCATTCATTGATCGTGAAGCGCTAGGTGGTGTTGCAGGCATCATCGGTGCAGGTGGAAACGTTGGTGCAGTGGCAGCAGGTTTCTTACTGAAAGGTATGTTGGATATTCAAACTTGTTTAATGGTTTTAGGTGGCTTAGTGGTCATTGCTGCGAGTTCGGTCATGCTTATCCGATTTTCGGTAGAGCATAAAGAAAAAGAACAACGTTTATTTGAACAAGCAATTTTAGAACGTGGCTCAGAACAAAACAGCGCAGCTTAATCTCAGATTAGATTTTAGGAGAAACACAATGAAATTAGTGATGATTGGTCACGGTATGGTGGGTCATAAATTCATCGAAGCCATCTTAGAGAAAGCTGATGATGAATTAGAGATAACAATTCTTGCTGAAGAACCACGTATTGCATATGACCGCGTACATTTGACTGAATATTTTTCAGGTAAATCAGCGAAAGATTTATCACTTGCTCGTTTCGATTTTGCCGATGCTCATGGTATCGATTTAAGACTAAATACCAAAGCTATTGCAATTGATACAAAAGAACAAACAGTGACAACTAGTATGGGTGATGTCATCAGTTACGACAAACTTGTACTGGCAACTGGTTCATATGCTTTCGTTCCGCCAATTGCAGGTAATGATCGTGAAAATTGCTTTGTATATCGTACCATCGAAGATTTAGATGCGATCCGTGCTGCAAGCCTAAACGCGACATCAGGTGTGGTGATCGGTGGTGGTCTATTAGGTTTGGAAGCGGCTAAAGCTTTACGTGATTTAAATCTTGAAACACATGTAGTTGAGTTTGCACCACGTTTGATGGCGGTTCAGATCGATGATTTGGGCGGTAAAGTATTACGCCGTAAAATCGAAAACTTAGGTGTAAAAGTTCACACACAAAAAGCAACGCAATGTATTGAAGCTGGCAATAATGCTAAGCATGTAATGAAATTTGCTGATGGTAGTGAGCTTGAAACGGATGTGATTTTATTCTCTGCGGGGATTCGTCCACGTGATGAGTTAGCACGTTCAAGTGGTTTAGCGCTTGGTGAGCGTGGTGGTATCAAGATCAATGATTACTGCCAAACCTCTGATGAAAATATTTACGCAATTGGTGAATGTGCACTTTGGGACAATAAAATCTATGGTCTCGTTGCACCTGGATATGACATGGCGCGTATCGCAGCCAAACATATCTTAGCTGAAGAAACACATTGTTTCGCTGGTGCTGATATGAGCACTAAGTTGAAATTGATGGGTGTAGATGTGGCATCGGTTGGTGATGCACATGGTATGACACCGAACTCACTTAGCTATTTCTATGCTGATGAAGATGCATTGGTTTATAAGAAAATCGTTGTCGATGCAGATAAAACCAAATTACTGGGTGCAGTACTGGTTGGTGATGCAAAAGAATATAACGATCTTTTACAAATGATGTTGAATGGTATCGCATTGCCAGAAACACCTGAAAGCTTAATCATGCCAGGATTTGCTGATTCTGGTGCGAAGGCGGGCGGTAGCGGTGTTGATTTACTTCCAGATAGCGCAACGATTTGTTCATGTAACAACGTATCGAAAGCAGATATTTGCCAAGCTATTTGTGATGGTTCCACCTCTTTAGGTGCTTTAAAGAAATGTACTAAAGCAGCAACAGCATGTGGTGGTTGTGCGCCATTAGTTACTCAAGTTTTAAAGTCTGAGTTACAACGTCAAGGTGTAACGGTTAATAACCATGTATGCGAACACTTCCCATACTCACGTCAAGAGATCTATCACTTGGTGCGTGTCAATGAAATCAAAACATTTGATGATTTGATTCAACAACATGGTCATGGTTTAGGTTGTGATATCTGTAAACCAATGACAGCAAACATTTTGGCATCGTGCTGGAATGACTTTGTATTGGAACCAACGCATGCAGGTCTACAAGACAGTAATGACTACTACTTAGGAAATATCCAAAAGGATGGTTCATACTCAGTTGTACCGCGTATGGCAGGTGGTGAAGTTACTCCAGATGGTTTGATTGCTGTAGGTCAAATTGCTAAAAAATATAACCTGTATACCAAAATTACAGGTGGTCAACGCGTTGATTTATTTGGTGCACAACTACACGAGCTACCATTTATTTGGGAAGAGTTGAATGCAGCAGGCTTCGAGTCAGGTCATGCTTACGGTAAATCATTACGTACAGTGAAATCATGTGTAGGTAGCACGTGGTGCCGTTATGGCGTAGATGATTCTGTTGGTTTAGCGATTGAATTAGAAAATCGCTACAAAGGCTTACGCTCACCGCACAAACTAAAAATGGCTGTCTCGGGTTGTACGCGTGAGTGTGCTGAAGCACAAGGTAAAGATGTTGGTGTCATTGCGACAGAAAAAGGCTGGAACCTATATGTGTGTGGTAATGGTGGAATGAAACCACGCCATGCAGAGCTTTTAGCTTCTGATCTAGATACTGAAACTTTGATTCGTTATATCGACCGCTTCTTTATGTTCTATATCCAAACTGCTGATCGTTTACAACGTACGAGTGTATGGCGTGACAACATGGAAGGTGGTTTAGATTATCTCAAAGCTGTAATTGTCGATGATTCGCTTGGTCTTGCAGAAGAACTTGAAAATCGCATGGCACATGTAATTGGAACTTATCAAGACGAATGGCGTACTGCGGTAGAGAATCCTGAGATTCGTAAACGCTTCCAAACTTACATTAATGCAAGCGCTGAAGAGCAAGCTGATCCATATATTCAATTTACTGAAGTGCGTGATCAGATCCGTCCATTAAATGAAGCTGAGCGTTCAGTTGATCGTATCCCGATGGTAGAAGCATAAGGAGAATCAAAATGACAAATCTAAAAGACATGAATATGCTTCCAGAAAATCAATGGATTGATGTGTGTCATCTTGATGACATCACGCCAAATACAGGTGTAGGTGCACTTATTGCGGGTCAATCCGTTGCTTTATTCCGCGTAGGGAACGAAAAACGTATTTATGCATTAAGTAATAAAGATCCGTTTAGCCAAGCAAATGTAATGGCGCGCGGTATTATTGGTGATTTGCAAGGTGAGCGTGTTATTGCCTCACCGATTTACAAACAACACTTCAGTTTAGCAACAGGTCGATGCCTAGAAGATAAAGATCAAAAGCTTTCTGTTTTTCCAACCAAAATCGAAAATGGTCGAGTTTGGGTAGGTACTGTTCCGCAAAAAACTTATATTACCAATAATGGTGTTTCTCAAGAAAAACTGAAGCTCGTTTTGATCGGTAATGGTTTGGCTGGAATGCGCTGTCTAGAGGATTTACTCGACATGGCACCTGATCGTTATGATGTGACGGTGATTGGTGAAGAGCCTTGGGGTAACTATAACCGTATCATGCTTTCACCCGTGCTTTCTGGTGAGAAAACTATTGATGACATTATGTTGCATCCACATGCATGGTACAGCGATAAGGGCATCAAATTTATTGCTGACGATCCTGCTATAAAAATTGATCGTACTCGTAAAGTAGTGCATACACAAAAAGGCGAAAGTGTCGATTACGATCGTTTGATTATTGCAACAGGTTCATCTCCATTTATCCCACCTGTACAAGGCGTGGATTTGAAAGGTGTGATCAGCTTCCGTGATATTTATGATGTCAATACCATGATTAAATATTGCGAAACGAAGAAAAATGCTGTGGTGATTGGTGGTGGTTTGCTTGGCTTAGAAGCAGCTTACGGTCTCAAGCAACGTGGCATGAATGTCACTGTTCTTCATTTGATGGATCGCATTATGGAGCGTCAGCTTGATGGTCGTGCGAGTCGTATGTTGCGTCAAAGTATTGAAGAAAAAGGGATTAATATTATCACTGAGGCAAATACTGAAGCATTGATTGGTAAAGATGGTCATGTTAACCAAGTACGTCTGAAAGATGGCACAGTGTTGGATGCTGATCTTGTCGTATTTGCTGTAGGTATTCGTCCAAATATTGCTTTGGCTCAAAGTGCTGGTTTACGTTGCAATCGTGGTATTTTGGTCAATGATACGATGCAAACATTTGACCCAAGTATTTATGCTGTGGGTGAATGTATTGAACATCGTAACCAAACCTTTGGATTGGTGGAGCCACTTTGGGGGCAAGCATTTATTTGCGCAACCCATTTAGCTGAACATGGTAGCTTAACGTTTAAGTCTCCAACGGTACCAACTCAGCTTAAAGTGAGTGGTGTCGATGTCTTTTCAGCAGGTAATTTTGAGCCTAAAGAAGATTATGAAGACATCATTCTAAATGACGAAAAACGCCATATTTACAAGCGTATTATTATCCAAAAAGATAAAGTGATTGGCGCTGTTTTATTCGGTGATACCGAAGATGGTATGTGGTATGCCGAGTTAATTGCGGATCAAACACCTGTTTCGACATTTAGAAATAAATTGTTATTTGGTAAAGATTTTGCATTGAAAAAAGCAGGTTAATCTTACTTTGGTTTAGGAGAAATTTCTCCTAAACCAAAAACTCAGTCATTTAACTACTTTATGGTAGTCAACCAAAGATTCACAATAAAAGTTAAGGCGTAGATTATAAATTGGCTATTGATCACGGATCATACAATTTTAAGCGATCGAAACTTTAGTTAGGGCAAAGATGGAATAGGTAAAGGAGCAGTCATGAACAGTATTCAAAATTTAGAACACAGTCGCTCCGATCATGCACAAACACTCATTACAAAAACAACTTGTCCATATTGTGGCGTTGGATGTGGTGTTAATGTTGAAGTTCAACATAAAACACAAGGTTCAAATATTAAAGTTTCAGGAGATACAGAGCACCCTGCAAATTTTGGGCGACTCTGTATTAAAGGGAGCAATTTAGCAGACACCTTAGAGTTGGAAACCCGTGTTTTAAATCCGATGTTGGGACGCAAAAATCATCGTCAAACAACTACGTGGGACGCTGCAATTGACAAAATTGCAACTCAATTTCAGGCATGTATTGAGCAATATGGACCCGAAAGTGTGGCATTTTATGTTTCGGGGCAGTTATTAACTGAAGATTATTATGTGGTGAATAAATTCGTAAAGGGTTATTTAGGCACAGCCAATATTGATACCAATTCACGTCTGTGCATGTCTTCAGCAGTTGCCGCGCATAAACGTAGCTTTGGTGAGGATATTGTACCTGCAAGTTATGAAGACTTTGAACATGCTGATATGGTGGTATTGGTTGGTTCAAATACAGCATGGTGTCATCCAGTTTTGTATCAACGGATTATGCAAGCGAAGAGTCAAAATCCTAATTTATTTGTGGTTGTCGTCGATCCACGATTTACGAGCACTTGTGAGCAAGCAGATTTACATTTGCCAATCTTGCCAGGTCAAGATGTCGCTTTGTTTAACGGGTTATTTCAGTATTTATATAAAAATAATTGTGTAGATCATCACTTTGTTGAAAGCTATACCGAAGGTTTGGCCGCACTTTTAGATGCGAGTAAAACAGAAGCCGACTTCAATGCATTGGTGAAGCGCACAGGTATTTCAGAAGAAAAATTACAATTGTTTTTTGATAAATTTGCCACAACTGAAAAAGTAGTAACTCTTTTTTCTATGGGAGTTAATCAATCATCTCAAGGGGTGAATAAAGCCAATAGTATTATCAACTGTCATTTGCTGACGGGTAAAATTGGTAAGTTAGGCGCTGCTCCATTTTCAATGACTGGACAACCCAATGCGATGGGTGGTCGTGAGGTTGGTGGACTGGCCAATATGTTGGCAGCACACTTGGATATTGATAACCCAACACATCAAAATTTGGTGCAAAGTTTTTGGAATAGTCCAGCTATTGCAACAAAAGCGGGTCTTAAAGCGGTTGATTTATTCCAAGCGGTTGAAAGTGGAAAAATTAAAGCAATCTGGATTATGGCGACCAATCCTGTGGTAAGTCTGCCTGATGCTGATCAAGTGAAACGAGCATTGGATAAATGTGAATTTGTCGTTGTTTCAGATATCTGTTCCGATACCGATACCACGGCTTATGCTGATATTTTGCTACCAGCATTAGGTTGGGGTGAAAAAGATGGAACGGTAACTAACTCAGAACGTCGAATTTCACGTCAACGCGCATTTTTAGCTTCACCAAAACAAGCCAAAGCAGATTGGTGGGCTGTTGCTGAAGTTGCAAAAAAACTTGGTTTTTCTGGTTTTGATTTTAGCAATGCGTGTGACATCTTTAATGAGCATGCTGCATTGTCAGCATATCAAAATGCAAGTTTAGCTGAACGTGATCAGGTAGAAAATTTTCGTTATTTTAATTTAAAAGGTTTAACCAATCTAAGTCTTGAAGAATATAACGAGTTAAAACCAACGCAATGGCCTGTGTGGGAAAAAGGTCAGACGACATCGGTTAAGCAACTTTTTGGTCAAGGCGAGTTTAGTTATGCTTCTCGTAAAGCAAAACTTATTCCAACGATCGCAATCGATCCCGTACACTCAGTTTCTGAAGATTATCCGTTAATTCTGAATACGGGGCGTATTCGGGATCAATGGCATACCATGACACGTACAGGTTTATCAGCAAATTTGACCACACATCGTGCTGAACCATTTTGTGAGATTCATCCAAACGATGCGCTTAAATTTGGTATTCGCGATAAAGGATTGGTCGAGATTCGTTCGGCATGGGGAAGTTGTGTATTACGTGTGACATTGGCTCAAGGTGTTCGTCGTGGACAAATCTTTGCGCCGATTCATTGGACAGAACAAGTTGCCTCAGATGCTCGGATTGGTAAAGTAGTTAACCCTGTTGTGGATGCAATTTCAGGTGAACCTGAGTTTAAGCATACGCCAGTATCAATACAGCCTTTCTATACGACTTGGCAAGGCGTTTTATATGTTCGAGAAGGGTTCGAACATCAAATCAAAGCATCTTTACAGACTTGTGCTTGGTGGACAAAAATCAAAACTGCAAAAGCAATGCGTTATGAGCTTGCCGATCGACACAGTATTGATCAAACTCAAAAAAACTTAAAAACCTTTTTGCCTTTTGTCGATGAAACATATGAATGGTTAAGTATTGAGGATATTTCATCGCAACTCAGTCATAGTATTGTACTCAAAGATGGGATTTTAATCGCAAGTCTTTATATTGCACCTGCTGAGTTATTACCAGATCGTGATTGGGTTGCAAGTTTATTTAAACGTGAGCGATTAAGTGCTTTGCACCGTAAAGCATTGTTGGCAGGTATGCCAATGTCTGCTGCTAATAACGATGGTCCATTGGTGTGTAGTTGCTTTAAAGTCGGCAAAAACAAGATTATTGAGGCCATTAAAACGCAAAATATCACCCATGAAAAGCAAGTCACGGCATGTTTAAAAGCGGGCGGTAACTGTGGTTCATGTTTACCAGAAATTCGTGGTTTGATTAAGACTTGTCAGTTGGAGGCAGAAGCATGACTATGCAAATTCCCGCTACAGATCTCGTGATCTTGGCGGGAGGACAAGCGCGCCGTATGAATGGCATGAATAAATTACTTCAACAATTTGATGATCAAATTCAACTATCTAAAATTTGTCAGAAATTTAAATCAGAAGTGCAAAGCATTTGGGTAAACAGTCATCGAGATAGTTCGATTTACAAGCAGATTGAACCGAATATCTATTGTTATTCAGATGATCAAACAGGTTTTTTAGGTCCATTAATGGGGATGAAAAGTGCGTGGTCCCATCTGCAATCGGACTATGCTTTGTTTATTCCGTGCGATGTTACGTATATACCCAATCAAGTTTTAATTAAGTTGCATCGCGCACTACAAAAAAATCCACAAGCACTAGTGGCTTATGTTGCAATTAATGGAGATGCTTTATATCCATTTTGTTTATTAAAAAGAGAGAGTTTACCCATTTTAAAACAACAAATTTCCGCTGGTAAATTGAGCTTGCGTGAATCTTTTAAACAGCTAAATTCTCAGCAAGTTATTTTGCAAAAGCAAAGTCTGTTTTGTCATAGCATCAATTCGCTAGATGAATTGCAGCAGTACCAGCAGATGAAATTTTTTAAACAATTGTTTATTTAAAATTTTAGCTTTAAGTTAATCGCACCAAAATATTTCAAAAAATACAAAATTGCTTTTAATTGGTGCGAATGGTTTTCGGTTGTATATTGAAATTTATAACAGTTGTGTGTTGTGAAGCGATAAATTGTTTTGTTAGATAAATAAATGCTCTCAAGGTGGATTAGAGTAAAATATTGGAATAAATATTGCTTAAGTAGAGCAGTATGCTGCACATATACAAGCCGCGTCGCACATAACTTGTGCTTAAGTGTTCAGCAAATTCACAATATGAGTGCAAAAGATGAAGCATGATATATCTACGAACATTCCGATCTTAGAAGATCAGTATGGTCGTATTAAGCGTAAGTTGCGGATTTCCGTAACAGATCGTTGCAATTTCAAATGCACCTATTGTATGCCTGAACATCCAGAATGGATGAAAAAACAAGATTTACTCAGTTTTGAAGCGTTGCTGCTATTTTGCCAATATATGGTGAAGCAAGGGATTGAAAATATTCGCATTACTGGGGGAGAACCTTTAATGCGTCAGGGTGTTGTTCATTTTATTCGAGATTTACAGAGTTTACGAGTATTGGGTTTAAAACGAATCTCGATCACTACCAATGCACATTATTTAGCTAAATATGCGGAACCCCTAAAACAAGCTGGATTAGATGATCTTAATATCAGCCTAGATAGTTTAGACCCAGATCAATTCAAGCAACTGACTAAAAAAGAACTCACACCCGTATTAAATGGGATAGAGGCGGCAAAAAAAGCGGGGCTTGCTTTCAAAATCAATTGTGTGTTGATGAAAGGTCAGAATGATGATCAGATTCTGCCAATGGTAAAGTGGGCGAAGCAACACAGTATTCCATTACGTTTTATTGAATTTATGCCTCTGGATGGTGATCAGCATTGGACTGATCAGGCAGTGGTCAGTGAAGCAGAAATTTTAGCGCAACTTCAGCCTTTTTATCAGATTCAAGTTTTGCAACAGCAGCATGAACCTGCACGTCAGTATCAGTTAGATGGGCAATATTGTATTGGTATTATTTCAACGATAACTCATTCATTTTGCGGTGATTGTGATCGAATTCGATTAACAGCACAAGGTGAATTATATAATTGTTTATTTGCACAACAGGGTCTGAATATAAAGCCGTATTTACAAGCTGTGATTAAACAGAAACAACTAGCTCAAGATATCAATGATCAAGAGCTTGATCAGCAAATTAAACCTTATATTTGGCATAAAGCGAAAGGTTATCATGCGATAAAACACCAACAAGTACGCAAAATTAGTATGCATATGTTGGGTGGTTAGTTTGGAAAAAAGTGGTCTGGAGAGAATATGCAAACCATTGAAATAATAATAGAAGCTTTTGGTGCTATTGAACGGTTATTGCCAAAAGAGCTTGCATTTGAGTTTGCAGAAAATCAAACGATTGAAGAAGTGCTAAGTCATATTGTGATGCTTTACCCAGAAGCAACAAAAGCGATGGATAAATGTGCCTGCGCCATTGGAGAGGATATCGTGATACGTCAAACCCCATTGGACCAGTCCTGTACTTTGGTATTGTTATCACCTGTTGCAGGAGGATGAAATGCGCGAATTTTCAAGAGTTCAAGATCAGGCTCTAAGCTTAGACAGTTTTGATCCTATACAATCATTTCCTGAATGTGGTGGTATTGATATTTTTATTGGTACAGTCCGCAATCATCATGAAGACAAAGCGGTGAAGGCTTTAAAATACACCTCGTATACGCCTGTTGCTGAAAAAATGATTCGTGAAATCGAGCAGCAAATCAAAGAGAAGCATCAGGTTTCTTATGTGCGTGTGATGCATCGAATTGGTTATTTAGATGTGAGTGAAACGGCAATCATTGCAATTGCATATGCTGCTCACCGCCGTGAAGCATTTCAAGCCTGTGAAGAAGCCGTTGAACGTGTAAAACACGAAGTACCAATTTGGAAAGAAGAGTTCTTTATGGATGGTACAAGTCAATATGTAGAAGGTTGCTGTATTCGTAAAGATACAGTCGAAACTGATGCTCATCTCCATAAACATGAGCATCACCACCGTCAAGAACATGAAAATTGTGCGCATGAGCATACACACGAATAAAGCGTTAGGAAGTAAAAATGAAAAATGTTGGGATGAAACCCGAAAGTTATCGTGTTGCAGAAGCACAAGCGATTTTATACGCCCCACCGCATTGTATTCAGCTATTGCGTGATGGAAATACTGAAAAAGGCGACGCTTTAAAAACAGCTCGTATCGCAGGAATCTTGGCGGCAAAACGGACTGATGAACTGATTCCACTGTGTCATCCTTTACCGATTTATCGTGCTGATGTTGAATATGATTTACAACATGATCATGTTGTAATTCTGACGACTGTAGAAACCATTGGGCCTACAGGGGTTGAGATGGAAGCCTTGACTGCTGCGAGTTTGGCAGGGTTAACCATTTATGACATGTTGAAGCCACATTGTGAACCTGATGAATTGTGTTTAGACCAATGTAAATTGCTTAAGAAAAAAGGCGGTAAATCGCACTTTAAGCGCACTTTACGTCAACCTGTTTCAGCAGCCGTAATTGTATTGTCAGATACGGTTGCAGCAGGTCGTAAGCCTGATACTGCTGGTAAATCTGTGGTTGAGACCTTAACCGAAGCAGGTTTTGATCCGATTCATTATCAAATTTTGCCAGATGAATCAGATCAATTGAAAGAATTGGTACTAGAATTGACAAAGTCTTATGCATGTATCATGACCGTTGGTGGTACAGGCATTGGCAAGCGAGATATTACCGTTGATACATTGGAACCGTTATTGGAAAGAAAGCTGGACGGTTTAATGGAAGCAGCACGTTCTTTTGGCCAAAAACGTACCCCTTATGCAGCTATGTCTCGTGGTGTAGCAGGCTTTATTGATCGTTCTTTGGTGGTGACTCTACCAGGCAGCCGTGGTGGTGCCAGCGAATCCATGGCAGCAATTTTACCTGCTTTGGTGCATATTTTTGATGTCTGTCGTGACTTACCACATCCAGGAGGATATGAATAATGTCAGGATGTGGTGCTGAAAAGGGTTTAATCAGTATTGATGAGGCACTTGAACTCATTCGAACTCAGCCCAAAACATTGACGACTGAGGTCTTGGCTTTAGCCCAAGGTTTGAATCGTTATCTCGCTAAAGCAATCTATTCCGAGGTCAATCTACCTAGCTTTTCTCAAAGTGCGGTAGATGGTTATGCGATTAATAGTTCACTTACACAGCTTCAAGATGTTTGTTTTGATGTAATCGGTGAGATTAAAGCGGGTAGTGAACTCGAATATCAATTGCTTGATGGGCAAGCCATTCGTATTTTTACAGGTGGCAAAATTCCTGAAGGCACCACACACGTTGCTCGACAAGAAATTGTTAAAGTTGAGTCGGAGACGATTCGACTGATTGAACAGATTAAATCAAAGGCTGATATTCGATTTACTGGTGAAGAAGTTAAACAAGGTCAACTGCTTGCGGACGTTGGTCAGAATATCAATATCGGTGCACTTGCTGCTCTAAGTATGGCAGGTGTGCAAACTGTCGAGGTATTTCAACAGCCCAAGGTTGCTGTGGTTATTACTGGTGATGAGGTTGCTGAGCACCCTGAAGATTTACACGTTGGTAAAGTTTTTGATGCCAATGGGCCGTTACTGAAGGCTTGGTTCAAAGCTTATGGTATCGATGTCGAGATTCTACATATTGCAGATGCTGCTGAACAAGTCACAGCATGTTTCGAGCGATTAAAATCTTTATATGACGTCATTATTACCACGGGTGGTGTCTCTGTAGGGGATTATGACTTCGTTCGTCCATGTGCTTTTGAGACTGGATTTGAACAGATCTTTTGGAAAGTTAAACAAAAACCGGGTAAGCCATTATTTTTTGCAAAATATGAAGATCCTGACCATCATTGCTATTTATTAGGTTTACCGGGTAATCCAGCGGCTGTTTATGTGTGTATGCAGATTTATGGCAACGCTTTATTAGATACTTTGCAAAATCAACGTGAGCCTATGCAATGGTTTAGTGGGGTACTCACCCATGGACTGAAATCTGATGCACGTGAGCGATTTTTAAGAATGCATGCTTATTTTGATCAGGGACAGCTCAAGTTACAAAGCCTTGCGAAACAACAATCACATATGTTGAGTAATTTAATGCAGGCCAATTGTTTAGTGCGTATTCCTGCAAATATTCAGTTAGATGCTGGACAAGAACTTTCAGGTATTTTTATTCATAGCTAAGTTGTCGAATTAATTTAGATGAAATGATCTGTTTTTTTGACATTTAACTGAGTACCAATATTGCATCTGATTGATCAGGTGGTTTAGTGTATATTTTATAGTGTTTAGTTTCTAAACGTGACGGTTCAAGGCATCGATGAGATGTCTTCAAAGTTCTAAAAAATGATCAGGTGATAATAATGAAATGGGAAGAAATTGGCGATCAGCCATGTTCAGTTGCGAGAACGCTTTCTGTACTCGGTGATCGTTGGACAATGCTAATTTTACGTAACGCTTTCATGGGAATACGTCGTTTTGATGACTTCCAACGTAGTTTGGGACTGACCCGCCACGTACTTTCAGAGCGTCTTAAGCGTTTAGTCGAGCATGGTATTTTAACCAAAGTGCCTTATGTAGAACGTCAAGAACGATTTGAATACCAACTTACTGATAAAGGTTTGGATCTTTATCCTCTTATTTTAGCGATGGTGCAGTGGGCTGATAAGTGGATGGATATGGGACTTGGAAAACCGATTGAATTTACCCATCAAACCTGTGGTCATAAATTTAACTCAAAGGTTGTTTGTTCAGAATGTAATGAACCCATTGATGTGAAAGAGGTAAAGGTCGCTGCTGGTCCAGGTTATTTTGCGTTTATGCAACAAAAACAAAATAGCGCCTGATAGATCATTTTCAATGATCTATAAACAATTGGCAGGTTTAGGCACGCCAGCCAAACGGCTTAAATGTCGGGCAACCAACCCTGTATTAAACCTTTGCTGCAACTCAGCGTTATTGATTTCAGGGTTCACCGTTTTTATCAAAAACTTGATTAAGGGGCGTGTTGCTGGTGAGTGTCCAAACTGCTGATAAAACTGCCGTACGGCATTCAGAATATCAAAATGCCAATCTGTCAGCTCTAAATCGAGTGATTTGGCAAGTTCCTGTGCAACATCGTGATTCCAGATGGTGTGATCGACCAGATGACCATCTTGATCTAATTCTAACTGCATAAAATAGCCTAAGTAAAACTTCAAATTAATTTAAAAATATTATTTCAACGAAACACAACGCTGAAACTGTAATACTAATTCTGCAAATTGAGTATATTCCAGAATGTTTACACGCTCTTTCAGGTTATCCTGCAATAAACTTTCTTCATTGCTTAGACAATAGATATTTGGGTAAGTATCCACAACTGCATCTGTGACTTGTAAGACTGAATCACCCATCATCACAATATGGTCATCCACTTTTGCCATGTGTGTTAACTCAGCCAGAATTTTACTGACATTGTTATAGGGAGACTGGATGAGAAACAAGGTTGAATTTTTCATGAGCGAATCCCTTACCAATACAGTACATGATCAAATGACTGAATAAATTCAGGATGAATATCAATAAATTCAATATCCTGATCTGTATTTTTGACGATAGTCAATTGTTGATTTTTGCTTTCTAACAAAATCGGGGTTAGATCATAGAACTCAAAACTGTCCACCATATTGGCAGCAATTTTAAAGGCTTGCGTGAACTGGTCGAACTCTAATTTATTGTTCAATAAGCTCAGTGCAGCATCTTTTAATAATACTTTGACAGAAATACCAAAGGTTGCTAAAACCATAGTTGCAGACACGCTTTCGTTGATCTGCAAACTAGTTAAATTGGATTGCGTTAGGATGACGAGTACAGATTTCACACAATTTACCTTTTAAAAGCAACACTCTATTAATGAACTTAAACTGAACTTAAACTAAAATTGAATTAAACGAGAACAGCTTTGCACAGCATCAGCTAGCTCTCCAAGTCCAACTAGCTCAAAACCTTGCGCTAAGTTGTGTTGTTGAAGTGAATGACGTTGGGCATTGCTTGCATCAGTGATTCCCCGAGCAAGGGCAGCACTGACACAGACAGGGAGTCGAATGCCAAGCTTTTGCCATTCTTGTTTTAGATTGCGTTGATCATCAGGAAACCACTGTAAATCATTCGCAACCTGAACACCATCTTGGTAAAAGAAGACACGAAAATCTTCGGACTTATTTCCTAATGCTTGAGCTAAACCAAAAGCATGCCAAGCCATAATTGAAGTAGGTGCAGAAGTTATTAACAGTAGTGTACTCATTGAACATTCACTATGGTCACGTAAGCAAAATGATGGACAGATTAAAAAGAAGGTAAGTATACAATGATTTTGGTGACAGGTGGTTTAGGCTTTATCGGTTCACATATTGCTTTGAGTTTATTAGCACGTGGACAAGAAGTTGTTATTGTTGATAATTTAGCCAATTCGACTTTACAAACCTTGGAGCGCTTAGAATACATCTCAGGAATGTATATTCCATTTGTTAAAGTAGATGTGAGAAATACACCTGCCTTAAATAAAGTATTTGAACAATATTCAATTCATACCGTTATCCATACAGCCAGTTTTAAATCGCTTGAAGAATCTGTTCTAAAGCCACTTGAATACTACAATGATAATGTCAGCAGCATTATGAGCTTATTGAGAGCAATGCAGCGGATGGGAGTTAGAGAATTAATCAATCTTTCTAGTTTGGCCGTATATGGGCAATCTAATCCAAGTGTAGTTGAAGAGACTGAGTTTAATTATCGCTACCCAAATCCATACATTCGATCTCAGCAAATGGTTGAAGATATTATTGCAGATACTTATAAAGTCGATCATGAATGGAAAATTATCAATCTCAGGTTATCCAATATTGTTGGTGCTTTTGAACATGGAGTTTTAGGAGAATACGTAACTCAACTCCCTAAAAATATTGTGCCTTTAGCTTTACAAGTTGCAGCGATGCAGCGAGATTGTATCGAATTGCAGAATCAAGCACAGACAGAAGATGGAACGGTTGAAAGAAGCTTTTTACATGTTTTGGATGCTTGTGATGCAGTTTTGATCGCATTAAATTGGTTAAAAACACAAACCAATTGTTTGGAAGCATTCAATATTGCACATCATCAACTTACATCTATACAAAATTTGATTGATGAAGTTGCGAGAGTCACTCAGACCGAAATTCAAGTGCAAACAGCTGTATATCAAAACCAAGAGTTAGCGCAATTGGGTGCAAATATTGATAAAGCAAAAAAAATATTAAATTGGGTTCCTAAACGTTCTCTATCACAAATGATTGAAGATGAGTGGCGTTTTTATCGCAATATCTTAACAGGTAATTAGGATAATGATTCTTATTTACAATTTTAATGGCTTTGTTTAGGATAATTAAGACTTATCAAATATACATCAATATGAACTGAGTCTTCGCTAGCCAAAAGCATCAGTTTGCTTCAGCCCGTGAACATTTTAACCAAATAAAGCAGAGGTTGTTTATGCAAATGCGAATTGAACATGACACTATGGGTGAAGTTGAAGTTCCAAATGACGCCTTATGGGGTGCACAAACGCAACGAAGTTTACAGAACTTTAAAATCGGTCAAGAACGTTTACCGCGTGCCATGATTCGTGCCATGGGTTTGGTGAAAAAAGCTGCTGCAATCACCAACGCTGAGTTAAAACAATTACCTGAAGATTTAAGTCAATATATCGTTGATGCTGCTGAAGAAGTGATTGCGGGTCAATGGGACGCACAATTTCCGCTTGTCGTTTGGCAAACAGGTTCTGGTACGCAAAGTAATATGAATTGTAATGAAGTGATTGCAAACATTGCCAATCAGAAATTAGGACAAGTACTAGGTGCACAAAAACCAGTACATCCAAATGATCATGTCAATCGTGCACAATCAACCAATGATTCTTTCCCAACTGCAATCCATGTGGCTGCAAGTATTCAAATCAATGAATTACTCATTCCTGCAGTGGAAAAGTTAAAAGCGACTTTAGAGCTTAAATCCAAAGAATTTGATGATATTGTCAAAATCGGTCGTACCCATTTGCAAGATGCGACTCCTTTAACCTTGGGACAAGAGTTCAGTGGTTATGTTTCGCAACTAGAGCATGGTCTAAAACGTTTGCAGCAAGCACTTGCAGGTCTTTATGAGTTGCCTTTAGGGGGAACGGCGGTGGGTACAGGACTCAATGCTCATCCTGATTATGCAGTGAAAGCAGCAGAACAACTGGCTGAACTTACAGGTTTACCATTTGTGACTGCACCGAATAAGTTCGAGGCTTTAGCAGGGCGTGATGCGGCTGTATTTGCTTCAGGTGCATTAAAAACATTGGCAGCCAGCTTAAATAAAATTGCTAACGATATTCGCTGGTTGGCGAGTGGTCCTCGCTGTGGATTTGGGGAAATTCGTATTCCAGAAAATGAACCTGGTTCAAGTATCATGCCGGGTAAAGTCAATCCTACCCAAAGTGAAGCGATGACCATGGTGGTGGCTCAAGTGTTGGGCAATGACACTACTATTAACGTTGCTGGTGCGTCTGGTAACTTTGAGTTGAATGTATTTATGCCTGTTATTGCTTATAACTTGCTGCAATCAATTCAGTTATTAGGAGATGCTTGTAATAGCTTTAATGATCATTGTGCGGTAGGTATTGAACCAAATCGTGAGAAAATTGATTATTTCTTACACAACTCTTTAATGTTGGTCACAGCACTCAATCCAGTGATTGGCTACGAAAATTCTGCCAAAGTTGCCAAAACAGCTTATAAGGAAAACAAGACCCTAAAACAGGTTGCGGTTGAGCTTTGTTTTGTGACTGCCGAACAATTTGATGAAGTGGTTCGTCCTGAGCAGATGATTGCGCCGAGTAGTAAATAATCATGGATAGTAGGGCGTATTGTATACGCCCTTATTGTTTTAAGCAGCGTGGGATGCTTGCCCTTGCAAAGTGTACTTCTCGCCTGCAAATGCGTACAATATCCCTTTGATTGACTAGAACATTGCTTTATTATGCTTAATATTTATTTGACAGATACTCAAACTCATATTCAATATTCTGGTCTGTCTCATGAAAATCCTGTCAAGTTTTTGTTGAATCTCAAGAAAATTTTTCCTAGTACGGCAGACCTGTTGTTACCTGTCTTGCCAGAAGACAATAATCTGGAAAATGTGACATGGGAAGCAACTGCCAACAATTTTGAGGTTTTTAAAAAATTGCTAGAGGGTTGGGGTATTATTGAATTGCGTTTAAGTGCAATTAGCACCTATAAAGATAGAAACTTTGCCAATGAATTGGTAAAAAAAGCTCAAGTTAGACGCAAGCAAATTTCCCAGAAACATCCTGAGCTTTCGCTTATTGCTTTGGATTATATACTCATGCATGAAATTCATGCCTTGATTGATGCGGAATTGGTCATGATCGGGGAAAAATTCTATTTACCAACATTACGAGAACTCTGGAAAGGGCAGTTTTCAGATCAAGTTTTGCAATGTAAATTTTAATTTTCAAAAGCAGACTTCGAGTCTGCTTTTTTATACTTCGATTTATTTTAAATTGCTTAAATCTTAATCTACAAACAATTACAAGAATTTAGTGTCTGTATTTTTAAACGGCATATATATTGCTTATATGGATATAAATATTATTGCGGGAGAGAAGTTCTTCAATGAACTCGCCGAAGGAGCAACGACCCCGGAAACTCTCAGGCAGAAGGACTGTAATAATAGAAATACAATCTGGAGAGCAGTGCTCAACTTGTAGAAACATACGATAATTTTTCTTCTACGATTAACACTCACCGAAGGGGAAGGCTTAATGATTAATTGGTAATCATCTGCCAAAACTCTCAGGTACCATGACAGATGGGGCTAAGCATTATGAAATGTTATGCATTTCAAGGAGTTTGCTATGCCACATGTTGTTGTTATTGGTGCGGGGATTACGGGTGTAACGTCTGCTTATGAATTAATTAAATTGGGTTATGAAGTCACAGTGATTGATCGTCATTTATTTCCAGCCATGGAAACTTCATTTGCCAATGGTGGGCAATTGTCTGCTTGTAACGCTGAGGTCTGGAATCAGAAGGCAACGGTGTTGAAAGGCATTAAATGGATGAGTAAGAAAGATGCACCTTTATTGCTCAACCCGTCTTTTAGTGTGCATAAGTATCGCTGGCTAGTCGAGTTTTTGACTCACATTAAGGACTATAAGGTAAATACAATTGAAACAGTTCGTTTGGCGTTGTTAGCAAGACAACGATTATTTGAAATTGCAGAAAAAGAGAATATTGCTTTTGATTTAGAAAAGCGTGGTATTTTGCATATGTACCACAGCAAAGAAGACTTTGATGTCGCAAAAAAAGTGAATGATGTTTTAGTGGAAGGTAAACTTGAACGTCATGCAATTACACCTGAAGAAATGAAGGCAATTGAGCCAAATTTAACTGGTGATTATTATGGTGGATATTACACAGCAGGCGATGCAACAGGTGATATTCATAAGTACTCTGTTGGTTTGGCGGAAAGAACGCAAGCGTATGGCGTGAAATATCGCTTTGGTTTGGATGTTGTTGATGTTAAATGTTTGCAAGATAAAGTGATTGTTAGCTGTAAAAAGAGTTCTGAGAACATGAACTCAAAAGCAGATGAGCAGACCATAATGGAAGCAGACTTAATCGTTGTGTGTGGTGGCGTTGGAAGTTACCAATTAGCCGATATGCTTGGTGATACTGTCAATGTCTATCCCGTAAAAGGATATTCAATTACAGTTCAGCTTAAAGATGAGCGAAGTGTAAAAAATGCGCCTTGGGTCAGCTTGCTAGATGAAAGTGCAAAGATTGTAACCTCAAGATTAGGCGTGGATCGTTTCCGTGTAGCTGGTACAGCGGAGTTTAATGGTTACAATCGGGATATTCGAACAGATCGAATCCAACCTTTAATTAATTGGGTTAACCAAAATTTTGATATTTCAACTGAGCACGCTGTACCATGGGCGGGCTTACGTCCGATGATGCCAAATATGTTGCCTGTGGTGAAACAGGGGAAACATGCGCGAGTATTTTACAATACTGGGCATGGGCATTTAGGCTGGACTTTATCTGCCGCAACAGCGGTATTGATTAGCGAGGAAATTGCACAAAAATTCCCAAGCTAAATATAAAAAGCCGATGTGAAAACATCGGCTTATATTGCTTTTATTAATTAATCATACAAACGATAAATTCCTGTAAAACGTTCACAATCTTTTTGCCCACTTTTTATAATTAATAAGGCTTTTTGAAAGTCAAATTGGTACTGGCATTTTTTTTCATTATCAATAATGAGATTCTTTTGTTCGGGGGTCGTGTAGGCAAGTAAAGATAAAGTTTGAGTCTCCACACGATTATTGGGATTACGATAAGCAATTCCTTCGATTTTTAACTTATCTTTATCCAGTTGATGAATCTGAATGTGAACAGGTTGTTTGGCTAAATCACCATGTTCAAATTTTAAATAGTGTTGTGTAAGCGTCTGATTCATTGAAGTATAAAAGTTTAAATCATCTAAACGAACATCAAATTGTTGCTGATAACAATTTTTAGATTTGCATTGTTGGATTTGATTAAGCCAAAGTTTTTGTGTGTCATGTAGTAGTTGAATTGGAGCATCAGTCACAAGATAAGCGGTTAAAAACTTATTATTCAGCTTAGTTCGTTGGTCTTGATATTGCTTAGAGCAAATTTTTTTTTGCTCAGCATTCTGTGTTGTACAATTAATTGACGCGGCAAATACAAATGATGAGCAAAAACAACTCAATGTGATGATATAACCAGATTTCTTCAATTGATTTATTAAGGTGTTCAACAGCATAATCACTTATATGTTCAGCCTAATTTGCTCACTGTACTATAGCGAAATAGAAAGCCTGAATACAAGATTTGTTCAGTATATTGTAAAAGGAAAATCATATGGTTGCTCAAATTCGTATTGGACAAGGGATTGATGTACATGCTTTTGAAGAAGGCAATTTCGTTACTTTAGCAGGGATTAAAATTCCGCATACGCATGGTTTAAAAGCCCATTCTGATGGTGACGTGGTGCTGCATGCGCTGTGTGATGCATTGTTGGGTGCATTGGCTTTAGGCGATATTGGACAACATTTTCCTGACACTGACCCAGAATATAAGGGTGCAGATAGTCGTGTATTGCTTAAGCATGTGTATCAGTTGATTCTGGATCGTGGTTATCATCTCAACAATGCTGACATTACCGTGGCCTGCGAACGGCCAAAACTTGCCAAACATAATTTAGAAATGCGCCAAAGTATTGCTGATGTACTTGAAGTCGATATCACTCAAATTAATATCAAAGCAACGACAACGGAACAACTAGGATTTACAGGTCGCCAAGAAGGTATTTTAGCAACAGCAACTGTCTTAATTTCACATCAGGCAAGATGATCTACATCCATTAATGATTGTTCAAGTTCAAGTGTTGCTTTACGACCTTGCAGTTGTAAAGTAATACTATGAATTAAACCTGTCCAAGTCTCATTCGGTTCCCAAATTTCGTGAAGTAATGCTTGGGCTGTGGGCATATCCATATCCATATAAAATTGACGATATAAATACATCAAACTACTTACACGCATGTTTTTGGCACAATGCAGCCAAACAATTTCATTTTGAACGAGATGAGCAATTAGATCTAAAACGAATAAGCATTGTTCTGCACAAGGAAGATCCCAATCAATAGGAATATGAATGTAGTTTAAGCCTAAATCCAAGCAGATTTGGTCTTGTTTAGCTAAATGATTTTCTGATTTGCTTGTCGCAAGATTGATTACTGTACTACAGCCATATTCTTTAATTTGCTGTAATTGTTCAGCGCTTGGCTGAGCAGAACTAAATAAATGCTCGTGCACCAAAGAAAAACTAGGAATTTCAGAAAGTGCTTGTTCGAGTGAAGTCATAATGTTCGCTTTGTAGTTATCAAAGTTTCAACCAAGAGGAGAAACTTCTTCTAATAAAAGATTTTTCTACTATAAGTGTTTCTATTTAAGTGTTCAATTTAGATCGCAAAAAATAAAAACAGCATCATGATGATGCTGTTTTCTTTCGCTATTTAGTCTTTCTTTAAATTCTCATTTAATAAGAATTCCATTAATGCTTTTTGAGCGTGTAAGCGATTCTCAGCTTCATCCCAAACAACAGCATTTTTATGATCCAGCATGTGCTCAGAAATTTCTTCGCCACGGTGTGCGGGTAAGCAATGCATAAATAAACAATCTGGATGAGCCAGATCCATTAATTTTTCATTCACTTGGAAATCAGCAAATGCTTTTTCACGAAGCTTTTGTTCTTCTTCTTGCCCCATGCTTGCCCATACATCAGTTACGATCAGGTCAGCATTAACCGCAGCATCCTCAGCTTTATTGAATACTTCTACACAATCGGCAAATTCAGTCAAAAACTCAGGTTTTGGTTCATAACCTTCAGGTGCAGCAATTTTGAGTTTAAAACCCATCATATGTGCTGCTTCAATGTATGAATTACACATATTATTGCCATCGCCAATCCAAGCAACCGTTTTACCTTTAATGCTTCCACGGTGTTCTTGAAAGGTTTGCAAGTCAGCAAGTAATTGACATGGATGGTGGTCATCCGTTAATCCATTAATGACAGGAACTTTCGAATAAGAAGCAAAACGTTCAACAATATCATGGCCAAAAGTACGAATCATCACGATATCAAGCATGCTTGAAATGACACGTGCTGAATCCTCAATTGGCTCACCACGACCTAATTGAGTATCTCGTGGAGAAAGGAAAATTGCATTACCACCAAATTGGCAAATACCTGCTTCAAAAGAAATACGTGTACGTGTACTCGATTTCTCAAAAATCATTCCTAAGACTTTACCTACAAATGGTTGAAAAACCGTATTTGCATGTTGCATGCGTTTCAATTCTTGAGCACGGTCTAAAATACGTTGCAACTCTAAAGTTGAAAGGTCTCGTAAAGTCAGGAAATGCCGAAGCGCCATAGTTACTCCCACAATAATTATTGAATAAAAACAATAATTAATTGTTATTTAATGGGTGGTGATAAAAAAGGAATTGACTACTATACTACACCACCTAAAAAATGCAAAAGAATTAAGGGCCTGTTGCCATTTTATCTATGGTTGCGACAGAGGACGTTTTTTAGACGATACAAGGCATGTTTTGCGAAATTTAGTGATCTAAATGAGAGAAACATAACGCAGTAGCGGCAAAAAATGTCCCTGTCCCAAAGGGTTGTGGCTAAAAATCCCTCATACCTCGTTATGAAACTTGGCAAGGGAATAGCCATTGCCTGCATTTCATGCCTTGTCTGATGAATTTTTAGCCTACAACGCAACTCATTTATAAAGTGGCAATAGGCCCTAGATTTTGATGAGCTTTTAAGAATAAATCAACGGAATAATTAGGGCTTGTTGAGAATTAACAAAGGCAACTGATTAATTTATAATAGTAGTATGGATAGATACATACTTACTGATGCCCAATGGGCAAAAATGGAACCTTTTTGCCTAGGTAAAGTGACCGATCGAG
>NZ_NHRQ01000026.1:0-33331 GCF_002165335.1 Acinetobacter sp. WCHA29 | reverse complement strand
GATCGTAATGAAACCAATGTCAAAGGTGTATTTGCTGCGGGTGACTGTACCACCGTGCCTTACAAGCAAATCATCATCGCGACAGGTGAAGGTGCCAAAGCGTCTCTATCCGCTTTTGATTATATGATTCGCTCTGATGTGTAAATGATTTGATTAAAAAAGCCCCAATTGTTTGGGGCTTTTTTTATTGTGCTTAATTCTTCGGTTTATATAAACCATGATCAACTAAATGTTGGCGTAAGATGCGACGAAGTTCTAACACAGCTTCGGGCGTTTCTTGAATAGAGTGACCACCCGTGAAGATCTTTTCGGAAACAGCACCATCTAAATGTGCACTCTTATAAGGAACAATCCCGTCTGTAATGACATTTGGATCATCACTTTTAGTAATATTGCCCATAATAGAATGAAAAACTAAGCCTTTTTCGGGTGGGATACTAGCTGTCAGTTCCATAAATTTAGATTTTTTACTTAGATCACTTGGTCCATTTTGAATGACATCATTCGTTAGTGTTTTGACAAAGTCTTTTAAATCAACATCATAACTGGTCAGCGTATCTGCAAGGGTCGTTAAGAAAGTTGCAGGAATTTTAATAATTTTTCTTGCTGCTAAAGTAAACCATCGGTCTGCATAATCTGTACCTCGGTGTGGTGCTGCGAGAAAAATAGCTCGATCAAAATTTTCAATTGGTTTCATTTTGAGTCTTTCACCAATGACAGGGTGTTTTCTTAGACGTGTTTGTTGGCGATTATTCATCAATTCTAAAGCTTGTTTAGAAATATCTGCATCACTCACCAAAAGTCGACTAATAATTCCACCCATGCTATGCCCAATTAAAACTGCATCTTGGGCTGCTGCATCTTTGGGATTAAGTGAACCAAATGCTTGTTTTAATAAAGCATAAATTTGAAAACGGCTTTCCAAAATTGGCATATTGGTAGAGTAAAAAATTTGCCAAACTTGATAATGTTCTCTTAATATTGCATCACCCATAATGTCATTAGTTACCGCAATCCATGCTTCAGGGCTACTTGCTAGACCATGTACTAATACAATGATTTTCTTATTCGGGTTATAGGGTTCCAGCATGTATATATGCGGCATTGCCAAATGCTGATCGCGGTCAATTAAGGTCAAATATGCAGCCGCACCTAAATTGTTTTCTGCTAGCCATAAACCATAGGGTGCAGAAAAATTTGCTGCTAATGAATATGGTTTACCTGCAATCTCTACTTTCTCAACGCTATAAGGATCATAAACCTTAATTTCAAAATTCGGGTTTGTTAAAACATCTTCTATCGTTGCATTCGATTTTTTAGGTTGAGCAATAATTGTGGCTGCTAAATAACGTGCTTTATGAATATTCGGATTTATCCCTTTAGGATAATCATGCGTTAAAGGATTAAGAATATATTTATTTTCTTGTGATGATGAGTCGGTCGATGGAAAAACTGCGACAAAATCAGAACCGAAACCATCACGGCGGTTAATCGCCCTTAATCCAGAAAAATTCATGTTATAACTGGAAATGAATTTTTCCAGTTTCATATTTTGTAGGCGTTGATATGCTTGAATATCAATTGTATAAGTACTTTTTCCAATTTTAATCGTTGGGGTAAGATTGGTCGATGGATTCCTTAAACGATGACCATTCACCAATTGAGTAAGTGCCTGATTGTAGAAATCTCGAATTTGTACTTGGCGGTTATCAAAAAGTCGTTCTTGTGGCTGACGTGATGTTTTGAATAAATAGGCATAACTATAACGAATACTTTTATCCAAAGCTTCAAGCTGCTGATCTAAACAACGTTCATAATTTTGCTGAATGAGCTTTTGTTCATCAGCAGGTTTGTGTTTAGACAATTTACTGATTTTACATTCTGATGAGTCCGACAGTGACATGGCTTTAGCAAGATATAGTTCACTGGCTGTCGACAATAATTGTTCGTCTTGAATCTGAGGAATTTTGTGTAGATCTGCAATGCATTCATTCGGAGATTGCATACAAATTTTTGCTTCTTTACCTGACATCGATAAGACATTCAGGCTTGCTTCACTTAACTTTTTCTGAGTTACTATACTATTACGTTCATTGGCTAGGGTGACATCAACCGCTTGTTGCTTGAGGCTAACGACCTGACAGCCATTTAAAGCAATAGTTGATAACAGCGTAAAGGCAAATAGATATTTGTTTGAATTAGATGCTTGCATTATCAAGGAGCAAATTTAGCTGGAAGATTCTAGCTATAATACGAAAAAAAGATGTTTTTTCAATCAACTTAAAAAAATAGACTGTTCTGAACAGTCTATTTTTACAAAATCACAAATCTTTAATTTAGGACTTGCCAAACATTCCAACGTTTTCCAGATTCAACTTCTTTGATAAGTTGATCTGCAACTTCGGCTTCATCAGGATAATTAATTTTATAATTTTTGAGTGTTTGAATCGCATTTTTCTTTTGCTCTAACCATAAATAGTTATTTGCGGCAGAAAGATAGGCTTCTTGTACACCGCCTTTAATCGCTTTATCTAGATATGGAATCGCTTCACGTTGACCGCCACCTTCAGATAGACCAAAACCAAACCAGAAATTAGTTTCAGGGTCATTTGGACTGATCGCAAGAATACGCTGTGCGTAGTTGAGAGATTTTGTTGTATAGGCTGTACCTAAGTCCATATTACGTGCCATAACGCTTGCTTTAAATGCACGAGTAAGTACATCCAGAGAAGCATTGGGCTTTTCTGCTAAAGCATCGAGTTTCTGCGTAATTTCGCGAAGTTTTGCCTCATAACCTTTACGTTCTTGGCGTTCTGTAAAACGTGGTGGATAGTGACGGGCCTTGCCTTCAACCAGTTGCAGGAAATCATCAATTTCAGTCACATCAACTTCATTATCGCCTGCAAGCACGGCATATCTCATGTTGCGCTGTTTGCTGTTGACCGTTGGCACAATCAGTTTGTTCACTTCAAGTGTGGTTGATTTTGATGGGTCATTCTGTAGGCTTACCACCATTTTGGTCACAGGCTGTGCTGTTGCATCCTTAATTGCAAGCTCAAAACTTGGTGGCGCATCATAATTAACTGGATTCAAGGCATAAAAAGGTGGTGTTGGGTCTGGTTCTTTAAAAACAAAAGGTTGGGGTGCCGCAACTTCTTTTTTTACAGGAGGTGGTGTACTACATGCAGTTAAAACAGAAGTTGAAAGTACAAGTAATGCCAAAGGCTTAAAATTCATGCTTTACATCCATTAATTTTAGTGAATTAACTAGGTCGGTCGTTGGTTTTACCAGTCTAGGAAAAGCAAAACCAACTTGCAACGAGAAGCTTGTTACATTTTTTATAAATTGGATTAGTTCGAAGAAGTTTTGCTCTGAGCTTCACATTCACGTCTAACTTCTTCAATAATTTTAAGTTCTTCTTTACTAAATGGCTGGGTCTTCTGTTTTTGACCGTTAAATGTTGGGTCCAGTAGCGAGAGGCGCATGCAAAGGGTATTCATGCGCTTTTCATTTTGCTGCATCCGATCCAGTAAAACACGAATACCTTCTAAAATTGGGTCTGACTGATCCTGAGTGGTGGCATAAGGCTGGAAACCGATGCTTTCAGCATAATCACGGCGGCGTGCTTCATCCTGCTCAATCTGGGTTTTATCCTTGAAAATGTATCGTGCAGGGTTGCCAACGGCGGTTACGCCCTCAGGAACTTCTTTGGTCACAACCGCATTTGAACCGACTTTTGCACCTTTATGGACGGTAAAGGGACCGAGGATTTTAGCACCTGCGCCCACCACCACACCATCTTCAAGCGTGGGGTGGCGCTTGCCTTTATTCCATGTCGTGCCGCCAAGCGTTACTCCATGATAAAGAGTAACATCATCACCAATTTCGGCAGTTTCACCAATCACCACACCCATGCCATGATCAATGAAGAAACGTTTGCCAATTTTTGCGCCAGGATGGATTTCAATTCCTGTTGCAAAGCGGCTAAATGAAGAGAGTAAACGTGCTGTACCTTTGTACTCTTTTTTCCAAAGCTCATGTGCCATACGATGCATGATCAAAGCATGAATACCAGGATAGGTGGTTAGAACTTCGAGTGTATTTCGAGCAGCAGGATCACGTGCAAATACAGCCTGAATATCTTCTTTAAGCTGTTTAATCATTGGCATGATCCTCCGAATTGGTTTGTTTCCATGAGCCTTTGGCTAAAGCCTGCACGCGGCTGAAAATTCCGCGCAATAAATGATATTCCATACGATCTAATTGTATCCTTCCGAACAGGCGACGCAAGCGTAATGGAAGTAAGCGAGGATTATTTGGATCTAAAAATTCGATTTCAGTCAGCATTTTTTCTAGATGAGGATAGAATTCTTCCATTTGTTTTTGTGTTACTAATGGCTCATCCCATTCCATGCTCTGTTGTTGTTTAAGTTGCATGTGATCATCTGGAACAACAGTCATTTGTTGCGTATTTTGTTCGAGTGCGGCCATTCTCAACTCATAACAAATGACTTGAATCGCTTGTGCGACATTTAAAACACCATACTCAGGATTAACTGGGATGGTTAAGTGATAATTGGCTAAAGCAAGTTCTTCATTGGTGAGACCACGGTCTTCACGACCAAAAACAATAGCGATATTTTGTTGTTGAGTTGCAGCTTGTAACGCTTCTTTTGCAGCAGGACGTACGTCCAGTAACGGCCATGGAATGGTACGGCTACGTGCGCTAGTTCCAAACACGAGATGACAGTCTTGAATAGCCTGCTCTAAAGTATCAACAATTTCAATTTTTTCAATTAAATCCTGTGCACCCGCTGCTAAAGCATCAATATCTGGGTGTGGATAGGTTTTAGGAGCAACTAAAACGAGTTGAGATAAACCCATCGTTTTCATTGCACGTAAGGCACTACCAATATTGGCTGGTAGGGTGGTATTGACCATCACAATACGCACATGATCCAAGTGTTTGGACACGTTATTTGAGTCAAACAGATTCATATATCATCCAAAATTAAGAGTATTGAGAGATTTCAGCTTGATACAGATCAAGTGCTTCATCCATAGACATGTTTTCAGGTGGTGGTGCAACTGTCGTTGCTTTAGGCGCTTCTGCTACCTTTGCAGCTTTTGACTTCACTTGATATTCAATAAAAATCGCGTCTTTACCAAAATAATCACGTAGCTTGCCTAGCAATTCATCTAAAGGTGCGACTTTCCATTGCGGACCTAGATGCAACTCTGCTGTCGCAAAGCTTTGTTCAAGTTGGATTTGTAAAGCAATATGCTGACACATATCGACATTGCAATAAGGTAATAAAATTGCCTGTAAATCGTTGGCTAAAGATTTGGTCATTAAATCTTGAGGGAGACGAATTTGAATACTTTGGGCACGCTTTTGGCGGATTTCATTTAAATTAAACGCTTTACTTAAACGCGCCATTGGGCGATCAAAGCCTTCACGTTCGTAGATTTCGCCTTCGATAACAATGACTTGTTCTAGACGAATGATTTCTTTATAACGTTGAAAACGCTCATGATTACAGCTGATTTCCACACGAGCAGTACCATCATCTAGTGTAATCATGATACGGTTCGGGAAGTTGGCAATATCAACGACTAAACCAGCAAAGACGGTCGTGACACCACGACGAGTAGGTGTTAGTTCATTTAATTTTGCTGGAATAAACGATTTTAATTCTGGACGATAGACATCAATCGGATGACCAGTGAGATACAATCCAAGCGTATCTTTTTCACCTTTAAGGCGAACTTCGTCTGACCACGGTTTCACAGGTTTAGCAGGTTTGCGTTGAACTTCTTCAACCTCACCAAATAAATCCATGATACCCGTTTCGCGGTTACTTCGTGCTTGTTCAGCCGCTTGAACAGCTTCAGGCAATTGAGCCATTAAGCTTGAACGTTCAATGCCTAAACAATCCAATGCACCTGCACGAATTAAGGCTTCTAAAGTACGTTTATTGATTTTTTTCAGGTCGATTCGATGACAGAAGTCAAATAAATCCTTGTATGGACCTTCATTGATGCGTGAGTCGATGACTGATTGCATCGCTTGTTCACCGACGCCTTTAATTGCACCGAGACCATAAACAATGGTTTTTTCATCACTGGCGTGGAAATGATACAAAGACATATTTACGGAAGGCGGTAGCACTTCTAATTTATTATTACGGCAGTCATCAATTAAGAATACGATACTGTCAGTATTCTGCATTTCTGATGATAAAACCGCCGCCATAAATTCTGAAGGATAATGTGCTTTTAACCATGCAGTGTGATAGGCAACAAGGGCATAGGCTGCAGCATGTGATTTGTTAAATCCATAACCTGCGAACTTTTCCATATAGTCGAAGATATGGTTTGCTGTTGCTTCATCAATCTCTTTTTTTGCAGCACCTTCAATAAAGATTTGGCGCTGTTTAACCATTTCTTCAGGTTTCTTTTTACCCATGGCACGGCGAAGCAAATCTGCACCACCAAGCGTATAGCCTGCGCAGAACTGTGCCGCCTGCATCACCTGTTCTTGGTAAACCATAATTCCGTAGGTAGGTTCCAATACACTTTCTAGCAATGGATGTAGATATTCGAACTCACCACCATGCATACGATGGATAAAGTCTGGAATTAGATCCATTGGACCGGGGCGGTATAAAGAAACGAAAGCAATAATTTCTTCAAATTTACTCGGTCTTGCTTCCTTGAGCATTTTTTTCATGCCGACGGATTCAAACTGGAACACCGCAGTTGTATTTGCGTCCGCAAAGACTAAATAAGCATCCTTGTCATCTAATGGAACATTTGCAATTTCGAGAGGAATTTCAGATTTGATTCTTTTATTAATATTTTGAACGGCATCTTCAATAACTGTGAGGTTACGCAAACCTAAGAAGTCAAATTTAACCAGACCTGCAGCTTCAACATCATCTTTATCGTATTGCGCAACACGACTTGTTCCATCTGCTTCACACAGTACCGCTGAATAATCGGTAATTTTTCCGGGTGCAATGACTACACCACCTGCGTGTTTCCCTGTGTTTCGTGTAATGCCTTCGAGCTTAAGTGCCATTTCCCAAATTTCAGCAGCATCATCATTATCAGGGTTTGATGGGTTGGTCACGATGTCTTTGAGCTGTGGTTCCATGTCAATCGCAGTGACTAGATCAACGCCAAGCGGCTTGGTCGGAATCATTTTGGAAATACGGTCAGCCAGACCATAAGACTTGCCTAAGACACGTGCAACATCTCGGATTGCGCCTTTTGCAGCCATCGTACCAAAAGTCGCAATCTGTGAAACGGCTTCACGACCGTATTTTTGTGCGACATATTCGATCACTCGGTCACGACCTGCGATACAAAAATCGACGTCAAAATCGGGCATTGAGACACGTTCAGGGTTTAAGAAACGTTCGAAAAGCAAATCATAACGTAATGGATCTAGATCAGTAATTTTTAAACTGTAGGCAACTAATGAACCAGCACCCGAACCACGGCCAGGACCTACAGGCACACCATTATTTTTGGCCCATTGAATAAAGTCCATGACGATCAGGAAGTAACCCGGAAAACCCATTTTTAAAATAATATCAACTTCGTACTTGATACGATCATCATAAGGTTTACGAATTTCAACCCAATCTTCATCACGTTCAGCAATAGGGTAAAGGTGATTTAAGCGTTCTTCCAAGCCTGTACGAGATAAATGTTCGAAATAAGTGTCGATGGTATAGCCATCTGGGATCGGGAAATCAGGTAAGAAATAAGTCCCGAGTTGTAAGGTAAGATTACAACGTTTGGCAATATGGTAGGTATTTTCAATGGCACTAGGTATGTCTGAAAATAGCTCAGACATTTGCTCACCAGTTTTAAAGTACTGTTCAGAGCTATAATTCTTAGGACGTTTATCGTCACCAAGGACATAACCATCGGCAATACACACACGTGCTTCATGTGCTTCAAAATCATCTTGTTCAACAAAGTGAACATCATTATGTGCAACGACACCAATTTGATATTTAGCAGCGAGTTTAACGGCTTGTTGAATAAAATCTTCTTCACCAACACGTTCAGTACGTGTTAATGCTAAATAAACACGATTACCAAACTTTTCAATCCATGCTTCTAATAAAGGTTCTGCTTTTTGTGGATTGGATGAACACAGCATTTTGCCAACATCACTATGCTGTCCAAGCAATACAATTAAATGTTCTGATTGTTCAAGTATCCATTCTTTTTGTACGCATGGGATACTAAGTTGTTGTCCTTCAATAAAGCCCCGAGATACGATTTCGGTTAGATTTCGCCAACCTTTACTGCTCATAGCTAATAAGGTTGCGCGGTGCTCTGCGTCATTTAGTCGAATGACACTGCCTAAAACAGGTTTAATGCCTTTTTTTAAACAAGCTTCATAAAATTTCACCGCAGCGTGCAAGTTGGATAAGTCTGTTAATGCAAGCGCAGGCATGTCATCTTTAACGGCAGCTTTGACCAAATCAGGTATGCGAACAATCGATTCCGTAATCGAAAATTCTGTATGGATACCGAGATGAACAAACCGCATAGAAGGACTATCCTTTTTCAAAGCAACGCATAGTTTAGCATGCAAACCGAAAATGGCATGCTTAATATTTTGGCAAACTGTCTATTTGTTCTGTGCTTTTTATAAATTAATAAAAATTAACTTTTGATTTATATGGAAATATAGATATACATTTACTTAAGTTGTTTGACCGCTAGAATGTATCTGCATAAAAATGTACCAAAGCAGGTTCAAGAATGAAATTAAAGAATATCGTATTTTCAATATTATTAAGTATAAGCGCAATTTCTTTAGCTCAAGCTGAGGATGTATCTTTTAGTCAAGAACAGCTTTGTGCAACAAAGCCAATGCCAATTAAATTACTCTAAGCCATTAACTTGAGTATATATCTTAAGAAAGGAAGCGATTTGCTTCCTTTTTTATTACTAATTTTGTTTAACGCATTTTCGCCAAGAAACGGCTTAAACGATTAATTGCTTCACGTAGCTCATTTTCAGCAGGTAAGAACACTACACGGAAATGATCTGGGCTTGGCCAATTAAAACCTGTACCTTGAACCAACAAAACTTTTTCAGCCTTTAATAACTCCAACATCAATTTCTCATCGTCTTCAATCGGATAGATCTCAGGATCAAGTTTTGGGAAACAGTACATTGCACCCTCAGGCTTAACACAACTTACGCCAGGAATCTCATTTAACATTTCCCAAGCAATATTACGTTGTTCATACAGACGACCGCCTGGACGAATTAAATCATTGATAGATTGATAACCACCGAGTGCAGTTTGAATTGCATATTGTGCTTGATGATTCGCACACAAACGCATTGAAGCAAGCATGTCTAAACCTTCAATATAGTCTGCAGCACGTGATTTATCACCTGTGATCGCCATCCAACCTGCACGATAACCAGCAATACGATAGGCTTTTGATAAACCATTAAATGAAATGCAAAGTTGATTGCCAGCCAAAGCTGCAACAGCAACATGCTCAATGCCGTCATAAACGATTTTGTCGTAGATTTCATCTGCAAACAAAATTAAGTCATGCTTTTTAGCTAAAGCAACAATTTGCTCCAATACATGACGTGGGTAAACAGAACCTGTTGGGTTGTTTGGATTGATAATGACAATACCACGCGTATTTGCTGTGATTTTGCTTTCCATATCCCCAAGATCAGGATACCAATAGTTTTCTTCATCACATTTATAATGAACAGCTTTACCACCAGACAGATTAACTGCTGCTGTCCATAATGGATAGTCAGGCATAGGAACGAGCATTTCATCGCCATCGTTTAATAAGCCTTGCATCGCCATCACAATCAGTTCAGACACGCCATTTCCGACATACACATCATTAACGTGCATATCAAAAACGCCTTTTTGCTGATAATACTGGCAAATGGCTTTACGCGCAGGGAAAATCCCTTTGGAGTCTGTATAACCAATCGCATTCGGTAGGTTTAATGCAACATCATTGATAATTTCTTGTGGAGCTTCAAAACCAAAAGGTGCAGGGTTGCCGATATTGAGCTTAATGATTTTGTGTCCTTGCTCCTCCATTTCATTGGCGGCGCGTAATACTGGTCCACGAATGTCGTAGCAAACATGCTCAAGTTTCGATGATTTCTTAATTTCACGATTTGATTGAGCAGAGTGGGATGTAACAGTATTTTTAGACATAGCTGGATTCACTTTTGCATATCGGTATAAATAACTTTTAAAGGTTTCGACACTTACCAAATCTAGATCATGTTGATCTCTAAGTAATTCAACAATTTTTTCATAGGTAAAACCTGATTGTTGATATTGTTTGATTGTTGGTAAGAGTTTTTGAAAAACCACACTTTTTTTCTGAGACATTTTTTGTCCTATACAACCGTGCCAAACAAGAATAACACTATCTTTGCTTACGAGAAAGATAGTTTTGTTAAAATTTGCTTACCTTTAAATTTAAAATTGCTTTCTTTTTGCTATTAAAAATTAATGCTTAAATTTCACTAAATTGTACGTTATGAGACTAGAGTTTTTGTTATGAATGGCGTAAATATAAAACCTGATCATCGAGATATTTTTAACATCAGAATAAAAGGTGTAGATTATGGGAAAAGTCAATAAAACAGAGCGGGAATGGCAAAGAGAACTATCACCAGAAGAATATCGTATTACTCGTCAAAAAGGCACAGAACCAGCATTTACAGGGCAATATTGGAATAACAAACAGCATGGTATTTATGTCTGCCGATGTTGTGGTGCAGAACTCTTTTCATCTGAAACGAAATACGATAGCGGTTGTGGATGGCCAAGTTTTTATAGACCAATTGATGCTGTTGCAATAGAAGAACATGAAGATTTATCGCATGGTATGGTCAGAACGGAAATTGTCTGCCATGATTGCGATGCACATTTGGGTCATGTGTTTGAGGATGGTCCACAGCCGACAGGACTGCGTTATTGCGTGAATTCGGCATCATTACAACTTAAAACAGAAGAAAAGAATGACGAGGAAACCTATCCATGAGTAGCATTTATCAGTTTGAAGCTGAATTGTTAGAGGGAGAAACAAAAGCGCTCGCTGATTATAAAGGCAAGGTCATGCTGATTGTAAATACGGCAAGTAAGTGTGGTTTTACACCACAATTTGCAGGACTTGAAAAGTTGTATGAAAAATATAAAGCTCAAGGCTTAGAAGTTTTAGGGTTCCCTTGTAACCAATTTGGTGGTCAGGATCCCGGCACGAATAAAGAAATTGGCGCATTCTGTCAAAGAAATTATGGTGTAAGTTTTCCAATGTTTGCTAAGGTCGATGTAAAAGGTCCTGAAGCACATGTTATTTTTCGATTTCTAACGCGTGAAGCAAAGGGAATTTTGGGAAGTCAGAATATTAAATGGAACTTCACCAAATTTTTGGTTGGGCGCAATGGTGAGGTTTTAGGACGTTACGCACCGACCACCAAGCCTGAAGCTTTGGAGGCGGATATTGAAAATGCATTAGCAAAAAAATAGTATTGAACAACAAAAAAGACGGTCATTTGACCGTCTTTTTTGTTGGAATATTGCTTAAGACTGCTCAATTGATGTGGGCTTTGCTTTTCTAAAGCTGTGTAGTTTACGATTGATATCATCAATGAACGTATAGACTACAGGAATCACCAATAAAGATAGGAATGTACTGGTAATCAATCCACCAATCACCGAAATTGCCATTGGTGCACGGAAACTTGGGTCTGTTCCAATCCCTAATGCAATCGGTAACATACCTGCGCCCATTGCTAGAGTTGTCATGATAATTGGGCGTGCTCGCTTATGGCAGGCATCCAACAACGCATTCAATCGAGAATAATCTTTTTCCTTTATCGCAATAATTGCGTAATCGACCAATAGAATCGAGTTTTTACTTGCAATTCCCATTAACATAATCAAACCGATCAAACTTGGCATCGAGAAGCTACTTTTTGCTAAAAGTAAGAGTACGAATGCGCCACCAAGTGATAGAGGTAGAGCGACCAGAATAGTGATCGGTTGTAGGAAGTCTTTAAATAAAAGAACCAGAACAACATAGATACACAATACACCTGTCAACATTGCTAAACCAAAGCTTGAGAATAACTCTTGCATGACTTCAGCATCACCAATATTGGTACGTTTAACCGTTGGTGGTAGGTTTTTCATGGTTGGAAGTTGGTCAACTTTAGCAGCAATATCACCTAATGGTTGATTATTCAGCTCGATATTAAAATTGATATTACGTAAACGATTGAAACGATCAATTTGCGATGGCCCACTTTCAATATTCACATCGGCAATCGTCCCTAACATCACAGGGCCGTGGCTGCCTTTGATCATCAAGCGTTTCATTAACTCCTGATCTTGGCGAGCAGCCAAAGGCAGTTTAATCACAACGGGAACTTGACGTTGTGATAAGTTTAATTTAGCCAAGTTTTGATCAAAATCACCAGCCGTGGCGATACGCAAAGTTTCAGCAATATCGTAGGTGGTCACACCTAAATCTGCAGCTTTAGCAAAATCAGGACGAATTACCAGTTCCGGGCGAATTAAAGCCGCGCTTGAAGTAATACTCCCAATATTTGGAATAGTGCGTAATTCTCGTTCAAGCTTACGTGCTGTAGACATTAAAGCTTCAGGATCATCACCTGAAAGAGCAAGTTGGTACTGACTATTATTTCCAGCTAAACCCACTTGTATTCGAGCACCCGGCAATGGAGCTAAACGCTGACGAATCTGATTTTCAATCTCTTGTAAACTTGCACTACGATCAGAACGTCCAGTAATCTGAATGGTTAATGTTGCTTTTCTTGGTTCGCTTGAAGCGCCACCTGAAAAAGGATCTGTTCCTGCTGCACCACCACCAATCGTTGTGTATATACTCTTGATTTCAGGATGATCTTTGATCAGATTACGTGCGTATTCTGCTGTTTTTAAGGTGTCAACAAATTGCGAACCGGGTGCAAGCTCTAAACGAACTTGAGTCTGTCCTGTATCAGGTGGTGGAACGAAACCCGTAGGTAGTAAAGGAATCAGCATCACTGAGCCAACAAAAAAGGCGATTGCACCAAACAGCGTGATCCAGCGATGGTTTAAACACCACGTCACCAGGCGCATATAGCCACGCATGACACGTCCATCGTTGGCGCGATCTCTAGTTAGTTTTGTTGTACCATGATCTAGTTTTGATTGCTTATCTAAAGTTTCATCTTGCTTTTCAACTTGACCTATCCATGGTTTTAAAATGTAAGCAGACATCATTGGTGTAAGCAGGCGTGCAACTAATAGAGAAGCAAAAATTGCCAATGCAGCACTCCAACCGAATTGAACAAAGAACTTACCTGCAATTCCACTCATAAACGCTGTTGGTAAAAATACTGCAATTAACGTGAACGTTGTTGCAATGACTGCTAAACCAATTTCATCCGCTGCTTCCATTGCTGCTTCATACGGGGTTTTTCCCATTCGCAGATGCCGAATAATATTTTCAATTTCTACAATTGCATCATCAACCAAGATACCAACCACTAATGACATGGCGAGTAAAGTCACTGTATTTAGGGTAAATCCAAAGTAATACATCCCAATCAGGGCGGGTAATATAGACAGTGGTAGGGCAGTTGCAGCGATAATTGTTGCACGCCAATCACGTAAAAATAGCCAAACCACCAAGATTGCTAAAATTGCCCCTTCATAAAGAAGCGACATTGAACCTTTATAGTTGTCAGCAACGGGTTTAACAAAGTTAAAAGCTTCTGTAATTTTAATGTCTGGATGTGCAGCCTTGATTTTATCCAGTGCTTCAATCACACCTTTCTCAACATCAACCTCACTGGCACCCTTGCTACGGGTAATTTCAAAGCCAATCACAGGCTGTCCATTCAGTAATGCAGCAGAGCGTCGTTCTGCAATTCCATCACGAATAGATGCAACTTGATCAAGGCGAATATGGCGACCATCACTGAGCGCAATATCCATTGCCCCAATTTCTTCGGCTGTTTTGACGGTTGCAATAGTACGAATGGATTGTTCACTGCCACCAATTTTGGTTTGACCGCCTGAGGCGTCTTGCTGAATCAAGCGTAATTGACGGGTAATATCTGTAGCAGTTGCATTTAATGCCAGTAATTTTTCAGGGTCGAGTTCAACTTCAACTTGACGAGTCACACCACCTACACGGGCAACCGCACCGACACCTTTCACTTGTAACATGGCACGTGCAATATCATAGTCAACGAACCATGACAGTGCTTCTTCATCCATTTTCGGTGATTGAATGGTGTAGGTGAGAATTGGCGAGCCTGATAAATTTATTTTACTAACAATGGGATCTCTTAAATCAGCAGGTAAATCGGATCTCACCTGTGATACGGCATTACGAACATCATCAACCGCTTCTTGTAGCGGTTTTTCAAGTTGAAATTCTGCTGTAACCGTAACAACACCATCTTGAATATTGGTGTATTGATTTCTCAAACCTTGCAAAGAGGCAATCGAGTTTTCAATTTTACGTGCAACTTCTGTTTCAAGTTGAGGTGGGGCTGCGCCGGGTAATGCCGCACTTACGGTGACCATCGGAAGTTCAATATCTGGGAATTGTTGTATTTTCATCCATTTAAAACATAACAATCCTGCCAAACCAAGCATGATAAACAATAAAATGCCCGGAATTGGATTACGGATTGACCAAGCAGAGAAATTCATTTTATTTCTCCTGTGTATTCACAAGTTGTTTGGTCAATGGGGTGTCAGGTATGTCTTTGGCAACAGTAACTAAATCTCCATCCGTTAAGAAACCTGTTCCAGAAGAAACCAATTTTACTTGTGTTGGTAAATCCATGATTTCTACACGATCACCTAGACGGCGACCTATAGTGACTTTCTGCTGTGTTACACGATTATTTTGATCAACAATAAAAACATAAGAAAAACCATCCCGCAGTAATAATGCCGTTTGTGGAATAGTTAATGCTGGTTTCTCACCTAAATCAAATTCACCTTTCACAAACATGCCCATCCGAACAGCTTGAGTCGTTGGAATATCGACATAAACTAGACCGTAACGAGTTTGTGGGTCAATCACAGGTGCTATCATTCGAACCTTACCTGTAATGGCAGGCTGGGCAGGGTCAGGCGAGAAAATACGTGCATTCATCCCTTGCTTGAGTTTATACAAATCCGAAGTGGTGACTTCGGCACGCCATTCCAGACGATGATCACGAATCAAACGGAATAATTCTTGTCCTGTTTGTGCGAGAGATCCAACCGTGGCAGTTCGTGCTGAAATAACGCCATTATCAGGTGAAACCACTTGAGTTTGAGCTAAGCGTAATTGATGACTTTCAATTTGAGCTTTAGCTGCATCAAGACGAGCTTGTGCAGTCGCTTGTGAGGTTTGATATTGCGTGGATTCTTGAGCAGAAATTGCACCCGTATTTTTAAGCTGTTGAATACGTTTGTTATTGGTAATCGCATCAGCTAAAACAGCTTGCGCTTCAGCATAACTTGCTTGAGCTGCTGCGAGGTCAGCACGTATTGTTTCACTATTGATTTCAGCTAAAACTTGACCGCGTTTAACCTCATCACCGACATTGACATTGACGCGAGTAAGCCGTTGACCTGATAGCTCGCTCCCAATGACAACTTCTTGCCATGCCGCAATGTTTCCATTTGCAGTAAAGCTTTGTTTCCAATTTTGCTGTTCAGGTTGAACAACCGTCACCGTCAGGGCTGCTTTTTGTTCTGCTGAATTTGCCCCTTTGTGCTTTTCCAAATTTGCTGAGTTTTTGGCTTTGTTTGTTTGCCAAAACATGACTGCAATAATTAAAAGAACAACAATGATCGCTAGAATAAACCAAATTTTTTTCTTAGTTTTCTGGGGAGTTTGAGAAGCCATCTTTCCATAATCGCCAAATATTGATGGCCTAAGTATAGACGAAGATTTCAACAGATGGTCAATAGTAAACTGGCAGATGAAAAAATTAATAAAGGGCGAGTTTCAACACAATATAATAAGATAAAGCTTATAAAGCGATCACTCGCTATGATTTCTGATTGCTATAAAGGAAGTAAGCGATTAGTCACTACGCTTTTCATTACAATCGTTGAAGTAAGGCGCTGTACATTCGGTAAAGCAGACAGACTGTCGTCATAAAGTTTTTGAAAACTTGCCAGATCTTTGGTCACCACATGCAACAAATAATCAGGATTGCCAAACAGTCGCTGTGCTTGAATCACATTGGTAATTTCACTGACCTTTTCTTCAAAGCTAGACAAAGCCCGCTTATCACCATCTTTTAAAGTCACAAAAATAATTGCCGCAAAATTAAAGCCAATTTGAGATGCTTCAAGATCGGCATGATAACCCTTAATGACCCCAGATTCTTCTAAAGCTTTCACTCGGCGATGACAAGGGGATAGACTTAAACCTATTCTTTCAGCCAATTCGGTGATAGATAATCGCCCATTTGCCTGTAGTTCAGCAATAATTTTCTTATCAATACGATCCATTTGGAATAATTTACCTTTTAGTTTTGAAATCAAGCAAACATTTGGAATAACATTTTAAGCATTAAAGTCTATTCTCTCAATTCTATTTTCACCACATGGTGAAAAATAACAATGATGAAGAGTAGGCGTCTGATATGGATTTAAGTGTAATTTTTGCTTTTTGGTGTGTTTCAATTTTATTTGTTTTAACACCGGGCGCAGATTGGGCTTATGCGATTCTAGCTGGCATAAAGGGGAAGTTTATTGTTACAGCTGTTTCAGGGCTTGTACTGGGGCATTTTTTAGCGATTTTGTGTGTTGCAGCTGGCGTGGGCACTTTAGTTAGTCATTATCCAATTTTATTGACATCTTTGACGATTGTTGGTGCATGTTATTTATTGTGGATGGGAATAAGCTTGTTGATTCGACCAGCTACCATCTCAAGTACTGAACAGCAGATATCTGCGTTTGATTCAGCAAAGTCTTGGTTCGTTAAAGGTGTGGGAATTAGTGGGTTAAATCCAAAAGTTTTATTGCTCTTTTTTGCACTATTACCGCCATTTATTCACCCAAATTTGCAATTTTCAGCTACAGCTCAGATCCTTTCTTTAGGTATTATTCATCTAATTAGTTGCGCGATTGTTTATGTATTGGTTGGAATCGCAGCGAAGAAATTATTAAGTACACGACCTCAAGCTGTAAAAATAGTCAGTCGTATTTCGGGGAGCTTAATGATTTTGATTGCCACCATATTAATGATTGGACAGCTTTCATAAGTTGCTGAAGAATCCATGCTTTGACATAGATTCTTCAGCTATTTCATGGGTTAAAGAATTGATTTTAGTCGTTTTACCACTTCTTCACACTGTGCTAAATCTGCGACGAGTGCCATCCGAACATGTCCTTCGCCCGGATTACCTTGTTCGGTATCACGAGATAAATATCGACCTGGTAACACCTTAATATGGGCTTTTTCCATCAACATTTTCGCAAAAGTTTCATCATTATCAACTTTTAACCAATAATAAAAACCTGCATCAGGTTTTTGTAACGGTAGTAAATGTCCTAATTCTGTTTGGAATAAATCAAATTTAGCACGGTATTGTTGACGATTTTCTTCTACATGTGCCTCATCATTCCATGCCGCAATCGAAGCCAATTGATGTTGAACAGGCATTGCAGCGCCGTGATAGGTACGATATTGCAAATAAGGTTTTAATAATGCTGCATCACCCGCAACAAAACCCGAACGCATACCCGGGAGGTTTGAACGTTTAGAAAGGGAATGGAACACGATACAATTTTTATAATCATCACGTCCTATTTCAGCACAAACTTCTAAAAGCCCAATCGGTGCTTCATCAAACCATAACTCTGAATAACATTCATCAGAAGCAATCACAAAACCATATTGATCAGAAAGTGCAATCAACTTTTTGAATTGCTCTTTTGAAAGTACAGTACCTGTTGGATTACCCGGTGTGCAAACGAATAATAATGCTGTTTTTTCCCAGACTTCCGCAGGCACGGCATCAAAATCGCCGAGATAGCCATTTTCTTCAGTGCAGTTGATAAAGTAAGGCTTTGCACCTGCCAATAACGCAGCACCTTCATAAATTTGATAGAACGGATTTGGCATCACGATATACGGTGCATCTTCGCGTTTAATTAAGGCTTGCACAAAAGAAAAGATACCTTCACGTGTACCAGAAACAGGCAAAATATGTTCTTCTGCACTAATATGGTTCAGTTTGAAACGATTGCTCAGCCATTGTGCAATACTTTGGCGCAGTTCAGGTTGCCCTTTACTATTAGGATAAGTCGACAAATGTGCAAAATTATCAATGATTGCTTGTTTAACGAACTCTGGTGCAGGATGTTTTGGTTCACCAATTGATAATGGAATCAATGGTAAATCGGCAGGTTGTATTCCTTTAAAAAGCTCATTTAACTTTTCAAAAGGATAAGGATGCAATAAAGATAAACTTGAGTTCATTGAAACAATTACCAAACTGTAGGGGCGTATTGCCTACGCCCAATGTATTGATGAAAATTGGAATTACGATGGCTTAAAAACCTGATTTGACACTTCATCCAAAGACGCTTTTAGCGTTTCCGCAAAAGCCTGGACTTCTTCATCTGTAAGCAATACGCCATTTTTCTTGGTCACAAAGAAAATATCTTCTGCTCTTTCACCTAGAGTTGCAATTCTAGCGGAGTGAATATCCAATCCTTGTAGCATAAACAATGCGCCAATCCGAGCTAAGAGACCCGGTTGATCGAGCGTTGAGATTTCAACCATATGTTGCTGTAAAGTTGGGTTGAGTACAATATCCACGGTATTTTGCACATCGAAATGACGTAAATGGCGTGGAATACGGCGTTGCATAATACCTGGGTATTGATCTGAATGGCTGAGCGCATCTACAAGTGCAGCTTTGACTTTGCGTTCACGCTCTGGATCGGTCAGCAATGTGCCAAAACGATCCAGTACCAAATATGTGTCCAAGCTAAATGCGGTGCTTGCGGTGATAATTCGGGCATCCTGAACATCAAGGTTCATACGGTCCAGCACAGCCACAGTGGTTGCAAACAGGTTAGGCTGGTCACGGGTATAAATAAAGATTTGAACGGCGTCATCCGCAGCATTTCGATGTGCGCGTAATAAAACCAAAGGCTCTGGGTTATCGCCATGCTGTAAAATCGCTTGAGTATGCCATGCAATTTCATTGGCTGATTCTTTAACGAAGTATTCATCACCGAGTTCTTGCCAAACTTTTTCGACTTCGGCGAGAGAGAAGTCATTGACCAATAATTCACTGGCAGCAAATTTGGTGTCTTCAATTAACATTTGATAGTCAACAGGACGACCTAAGCCTGAACGAATGACATCTCGCGCATAGGTATACAACTGGCGCATAAGGGAAGCACGCCATGTATTCCAAAGTTTAGGATTGGTTGCGTTAATATCTGCAACGGTCAGTGTATACAGATAATCCAGATGCTCCATGTCGCCGACTTTTTCAGCAAACTCTTTCACTTCATCTGGATCAGAAATATCTTTTTTCTGTGCAGTAAGGGACATGAGTAGATGATTGTTAATCAACCATGCTACAAGTTTACATTCACGTTCAGTAAAACCATGCGTGCGACAGAACTCGATGGCATCTAGTGCGCCTAATTCACTATGATCGCCACCACGACCTTTCGCAATATCATGGAAAATTGCTGCCATATAGACAATATCGTGACGTGCAATACGTTGGAATACTGAACTCACCACAGGGAATTCTTTAGCGAATTCAGGTTCTTTAAAGCGACTTAAGTTTCTGAGCAATAATAAGGTGTGTGCATCTACCGTGTAGATATGGAACAGATCGTACTGCATTAATCCTGTGATCTGTCCAAACGAAGGAATGTAGTTCCCTAATACGCCATAACGTTTCATCGCCACCATCGTGTCATATAAGTGCGGTGAGCGAATAATTGACATGAATAATGCTTGATGTTCTGGGTTGTCACGGAAACGTTGATCAATTCGTTTGGCTGCGAGCACAAGAAGACGCAAGGTACGAGCACGAATGCCTGTAATTTCTGGTCGATTGGCTAACAGATAGAATAGTTCTAAAATTGCACTCGGTTCTTCAGAAAATACTTTGTGATGCTGAACAGCGAGTTTACCGTCTACAATTTTAAAGCGTTCATTAATGTCGATAATTTGGCGTTCATAATCAGGCAGACGAGGGGTAATGACTGATTCATTGAAGTAAGCAAGTAACATCTCATTCAGCGTTGAAACTTGTTGCGCTGTTCGATAATAACGCTTCATGAATTGTTCAACTGCAAAGTTCACAGGTTGACCTTCTTCGCGTACATAACCAAATTTTGCTGCTATATCTCTTTGATATTCAAATAATAAGCGATTCTCATCTCGTTTAGCGATACGATGCAAATGGGTTCTAATCTCCCATAAGAAACTTTCAGCTTCTTCCAGTACGCCTAATTCAAATTCAGTAATAAAGCCTAAGTGAACTAAATCATAAATACGATTGACACGGAAGTGACGTTTGGCAATCCAACCAATCTGATTAATATCACGAATACCGCCAGGTGCATTTTTGATATCTGGTTCTAAATTGCTTTCAGTATTATTGTGTTGAGCGTAGCGCTTGGTCTGTTCCGCCATTTTGGCATCATAGAACGTTTTATCTGTCCATGTTTGGGCGACAATACGACGTGGCCATTTAGCCAGTTGTTCATTGCCTGAAATTAAACGTGCTTCGATTAAAGTTGAAGCAACAGTTAAATCATTTGCTGCTTGTTCAACACAGTTTTGAATCGTACGAACGCTAATTCCAGGTTTAAAATTACCAACATCCCATAAGGATGAAATAAAAGTTGAGATCAGTTTTTCTTGTTCTTCGCTGATTTCATCTTCAGATAAAATCATGATGTCAGTATCGGAATATGGCAGCATTTCGCGACGACCATATCCTCCGACCGCAAATAAACCTAATTCAGTTTTATTTAATTCAGCATGATTCCATAAAAAGACTAAGGCCTCATCAATCGAGTTGGAACGAGCCTTAATCACTTCACGAATAGCTTGCCCATTTTCATAACTCTCTTGTAATTGCTTTTCTACATCTGTTCGCCATTGATTAATGGCTTTAATATCATGATGACTGGTGACATAGTTCAGCAAAGGAGATGTATTGATCATGAAAATGGGTCTACTCAATTTAAGTTAAGAGTTTGTGTGTACGCTCACTTGGTCAGCAGCTTGTTGCGCTAATTCACGTGCTTGGTCTGTTGTTTCAGCGCGTGCTGTTGCAACTCCCATACGGCGACGTTTAAAACCTTCAGGTTTACCAAATAAACGTAAGTCAGTATTCGGATTGGCTAAAGCAAGATTCAAGCCATCAAAGCTGAGGTTATTCGCATCTACACCTGCATAAATCACCGCACTTGCCGCAGTACTATGGCGAGCTGTATTAACAGGTAAACCTAAAATAGCACGCGCATGCAATTCAAATTCGCTTTGGTATTGAGAAGCTAAAGTTACGAGACCCGTATCATGTGGGCGAGGGGAAACTTCGCTGAACCAAACTTTATCGCCTTTGATAAATAGCTCTACACCAAAGATACCACAGCCACCTAATGCAGTTGTTGCTTTGTGTGCGATACGTTTAGCTTCTTGTAAGGCAGCAGCAGTCATTGGTTGAGGTTGCCAGCTTTCGACATAGTCACCCGCATCTTGGCGGTGTCCAATCGGATCACAGAAATGGGTTTCGATTTCGCCAGTCTTAGGATTTTTTGCACGAACTGTTAATAAGGTGATTTCAAAATCAAAATCAATTTGTGATTCGATAATCACGGTACCTTGATTGACACGACCGCCTTGCATCGCATATTCCCAAGCGGCATCAACTTCATCAAAGCTTTTAACGCGAGACTGACCTTTACCCGATGATGACATCACTGGCTTTACAAAGTTTGGATAACCGATGTCATCACATGCTGCCCGGAAACTTTCTAAAGTACTGGCAAAGCGATAAGCGGATGTTGGTAGACCGAGTTCTTCAGCAGCTAAACGACGAATTCCTTCGCGGTTCATTGTAAGATTGACTGCTTTAGCTGAAGGAATAACGGTTGCTGTTTGGCTTTGTTCAATTTCTACAAGCACTTCAGTTGCAATCGCTTCAATTTCAGGAACAATCAAATTGGGTTGAATTGTTTCAATGAGTTGTTTTAATTCAGTTGGATCAGCCATATTCAATGTATAAGAAAAATGTGCAACTTGCATGGCTGGTGCATGATCATAACGATCTGCGGCATGAACTTCGACACCTAAGCGTTGTAAAGAAATCACAACCTCTTTACCTAGCTCCCCAGAACCTAACAGTAAAACCTTAAATGCAGAAGATTGAAGTGGAGTTCCAAGAGTGACGCTCATGCGTGTAATCCTATCCTGAGTAATTTGTGGTTAAGCATAGCAGAACTTTTTGATGAATTAAGCTTGCCTGATACAAAAAAACAAGGTTTTGTTAGACAAAAAATATGACTTATCATCGTGTTGATCTGTTTAGACATTGACTTGATAGTTAAGTCGTAAGTCATCTGCATTTTGACCACGAATTCCCCAATTTGATTTTGGGGTTTCAAAAATTGTAATTTCAATATCTTGTGGGGAAATACCGCATTGCTGCTGAATATTAGAAAAAATTGATTGAATAAATTGTTTTTTTGCCGAAGTTGTTCGCCCTTCAAACATTGAAATTTCAATAATCAAATATTGTTCACTGCGATCATTTGGATATATAAAATCTTCCGGAGCTAAAGCAATAAAGCGTTGAAATTTTTTTTCTACAGGATAATCGAGGTTTGTGACCAGTGCTTGGTGAATAGCATCTGACAATTGAGTTCTAAATTGTTGAATCGTTTGATGTAGTGCATAAATTTTGATTTGAGACATAAATAAGTTATTCCAAAATTAAGATTAGAAATTTTGATTCACATGATATTTTTATTTCACCACTTTAAATGATATTGGCATTAAATCAATTCTTTAGAACGCAGATTGTTCTATGCGATAAATAAGTAACAACGATTGAGTATTGTTGCTGAATTGACTAGCATAATGCGCAAATGTTCCATTAGCGATTTGATATGTTTAATACAAAAACTCATGTAGCGACAATAATGTTGTTTAGCAGCCTTTTATTGACTGCATGTGATCATTCAAGCAATCAGCCAGAAAAAAAAGTGGAAATTAAAGCAGCACCCAAACTTAATAATGATGCAACAAGTTACGCACAAGCTGCTTGGAAGCTGATTAATGAAATTGATCCAATTGTCTACAATAAACAAGCTGCTGAGATCGAAGATCAAGTTAGAAAACCATTACGACAACTCAGTACCGATTGGCGAATTAATGTTAAAATGACAGATTCTGTGACTGAAGGAAAATATGCGCTATGCCGTAAAGCATTGACCAGTCTTGATACTTGGGCAAGAGATGTTAAAGATAATGTGAGTTCGTCAACGCAAAAGCAAGCGGATTACGAACGAGACAAGGCACAGTGTAAAGATGCAATTGATAATCCAGCTTTAGGCAATACCTCACCCAAATAAAAAAGCGAGATGATGAATCTCGCTTCAGCTGGTTAAAGCTATCATGCGTTTGGGTTTATGACGTTTTTCCTGTTTTTGTGGCTTCCTGCTTGATTTGTGTGGTTGATGCCGTTGCTGCTTTTTTAGTATCCGATGACATTTTCATGGTGTCATGTTTCATTGTCTCTTTTGCTTTCGTGGTTTCTTTTTTGGTTTTTACGACATTTGCTGCTACACATTTGCCACCTTTATGATTTGGTCCTGTGCCACCCTGTAATTGAGTTCCTTTCGGGCAGGCAAATGCACTTGCGCTTAATACGGTGAATAAGCCTGCTGTTAGAATTGTTGCGACTTTTTTCATAATTGTCATCTGAATCAGGTAAGCGATAGTGCTTAGGATTAATTTAGATGAGTTTTTAACAATAAAGCAGCATGATTTTGTGAATAATTTAAATTGAAGCGTAGTGTTTTATAGCGAGAGTTTATCTTTTAATTTATGTTTAAGATTAAGCGGATATTGCATAATAGATGATCTAATTTTCTAAATAAGATCATACGATCGCCGTAACACTTTATTGCTTTAGATAACCGACGGCAGCGACTTTCTTTAACTTTTCAATATCAATCACCTCAATTTTTTTAAAACCAAGTTGTATGATTCCTTGTTTTTCAAATAGATTTAATTCTTGATTAACAGTTTGTCTTGAGATTGTTAGCATATTGGCAAGTTGATCTTGTGAAATTTGAATATTGAAATCTTGGATACAAGAGCGATTGCCATAGCCTTCAAGAATAAATAATAAACGTTGTGCAAGACGCTGGCTGATACTTTGAGTCTGAATTGCAATTTGTTCTAAAAAAACATAACGGAGTTTTTGACTGCTAAGCAAAGCAAAGTAATACCAGTAATAGGGATTTTGCAGTAGAAATGCTTTAAGTGGTTGTGCTGGAATTTGTAAAACGACACTTTTCTTGAGTGCAATAGCATCATGAGAGCGTGGTTGCTGGTCAATAAGAGAGATTTCGCCAAACCACATGATGGGTTCAGCAATTGCAGCAATCGCTTCATTACCATTCACATCGATGTATCCCAAACTAATCGATCCTTCAAGCACACCATAAACACCATCAAAAAGGTCTTGAGCATGAAATACGGCAGCATTTTTTTCTATGCTATATTTTTTTCCATGCTCGATGATGAAGTTTTGAAATGGTAAATCTAGGTGATTGAACCAAGCATTTTGATTTAAATGTTTAATATAAATTGCATCTAGCACAACATTTCCTTTGTTAAAAATAAATCCATTTGTCAGCTATATGACAATTTCACATACTCATTTCTTATAGATTAACAGCATAAACTAAATATATGAGGAATGAGCAATGACAAATTTGGAACGACAACTCAGTCAGTATGCTGCTTACCATTTAGATCGAAATAATATTATGACTCATTTTGTAGGCATTCCTTTAATCGTTTTCTCTATCTTATGTTTAACCGTACGAGCAGGTATTGAAATCTCTGGTTTCTCTATAACCTTAGCTATGATACTGATTGTTTTAAGTGGTATTTATTATCTTACACTTGATAAGTTGTTTGGTGCCTTGATGCTGATCTTATTGGTGTTGGCTTATCCTTTAGCTTTAAAAGTTGCGGCTTTATCCATGTGGAGTTGGTTAGGTGCGAGTGTTGGTATTTTTGTTGTAGGCTGGGTCTTTCAGTTTGTAGGACATTATTTTGAAAAGAAAAAACCTGCATTTGTTGATGATCTGATTGGTCTGGCAATTGGTCCATTATTCGTTTTAGCTGAGTTTGTATTTTTACTGGGTTTCCGTAAACCATTACATCAACGTATTTTGAAAGAAGCTGAAAGCAAACGTGCCGCGATGGATATGAAGGTCCAAACAGCATCTTAAGCCCAGATAATTTTAAAAGAGCCGAGATCATTTAGATTTCGGTTTATTTATTGCAATAAATAGATCATTTAAAAATGTGCCATCTGCTTGTTATGCTGATTGGTCTTTAACTCAAGATCTATATTTAAAAGCAAATGACAGGACTTTACGAATATTGGTCATTACCACACAAGTTAAGCATTAAATGCCCATCATGTCAGCACAAAGCGAATTTTGAATTTGCTCGATTTGCCAAGATTCAACTCAAAAAAGACATCGATTATTTTCAGCAGCATCCAGATTTTGAATATCAGCGTTTTCAGGATAGTTGTGGTGGTTATTGGAATGCTGCTTTTTACTATCCTAATTTATCGGTTGATTTGCAGCAGATCCGCGATTTACCTGAGACTTATGATCTACAAAAATGGTCTGCTCCTTACTCTTCAATGAATAAAGGAGGAGTAGTGTGTGAATCTTGTGATTGTCGTCAAAAACATGAACTGAATTGGCCGAATGATGCCTATTATGTGGTGATGTATAAACAACAAGCGCTATGGGCATTTCATCGTGAAGCGGCGATAGATCTCTATGATTATTTAAAAGAAGATTTACGTGATCATAAAAAATATCGCCACTCTTTCTTTTTGTTGCATATCCCGACGATTTTTAAACAGAAGAAGGCTAGAGTGCATGTGACCAAACAATTACAGAAATTATTAAAAAATCAGTAAGATGGGATGACCGATTTTTAATGTCATTTTAGGCGTAGAGTGCAACAAATTCCTTGATGATTTGAACAATCAGTTGAGGTTTTTCTCGATGGGGAACATGCCCACACGCTTCAATCAAATGTAATTCTGCATCCGTATATTTAGCTAATCGCTCAGGTTGCGCTAAGCTGCCATATTCATCATTGTGACCATGAATGGCGAGCAATTTTGTTTGTAATGCTTTGAGGTCATTGTCCAGAGTCCAATTGCGAAATGCAGGTGAAAGCCATGTTTCGGTCCAAGCATCCAAAACCCATTGTGCTTTTTCTGCATGATATTTTTTGAGTTTTTGCAATTGTTCAGGCTGTTGGAACATCTGTTTTGCATCAGAAACGCCATCTAAGGTCTTTTGTTCAATATATGCCTGAGCCGCTTCCGTAATCACTGCAACACATTTGAATGGATATTGTGCTGCAAAGCTGACCGCCATGCCACCACCAACACTATGACCTAGCGCAATCACTTGTGAGATTTCAAGCTGATCTAAAAGTTCAGCAGCAACAAGAGCTTCTTGTTGGATAAAATCGGTAGAGAGTTGTGTGTCGCTTGCATCAGATTGTCCAAAGCCATGACGATCATAGGCAATAATCATGCGATTGGTTTCGATGCAAAGTTGTTCAGGAAAATCTCGCCATAGTTGCACGCAGCCTAAAGAGTCATGGAATAATAGAATCGGAATTTGTTTACTTGGCTCAGTCTGTTGTGGCTGCCATATCTTTACAAAGAGATTGCCTTCAAGGGATGAGATGTTTTTTTCAACGGTTTCACAGTGTCGCATGGCAAGATAATCCAAATGTATAAATTGAATATCAGAATAGTTAAAAACCATTGTGTAATATAGATATAATCATGACGATAAATAGTCTGATCGTGCCATATTGAAATGAAAAGAGTTGCAATTGTTGCTTATGACGGATGTTGGGCAATGAGCCTGATGATGGTTAAGGATTTTTTTCATGTCGTGGCTTTGTTGGAAGCGCGACAGGGGCAGGTTGCAACATACCAAGTTGAAATTCTAAGTATCGATGGATTAGCGAAACAGAGTGCAAGTGGAACACAGATCGATGTCAATGGGCATATCATGCTAGATCGCATTTATGATTTGGTGATTATTCCTAGTTTTGAGGGGAAGCAGTTAGCAACATTAACATTACAAAGCCATGATTTAGTGCTGTGGATTAGACGTTTAATACAACAGCAGATTGCTATTTTAGCGGTTACAACGGGTGTTTATTTTATTGCAGCAACTAAACTTGCTGATCACATCCTGTTAGCAACCCATTGGGCTTTTATTCGTGAGCTAAATGGTTTATTTCCTAGCTGTTCATTTACTAAAAATCGAAATTATCTATACGCAGGATCGATCTATAGTACAGGGACATTAATGGGTACATTTGATGCTTTACTGGGCATTGTTGCACAGCATAAAGGGGATTATTTTGCACAATTGTGTGCAAGCCATTTATTGATGACCTCACCGCAATTACTAAATCCTGTATTACCGATGTATCGTAATCATTGTGATGAAGCCGTATTGCAAGTACAAGATTGGCTAGATGAACATTGTGCTGAGGAAAACAAGATTGCCGATCTGGCCCAGCAATTTAATTTTAGTGAGCGGAATTTGAAACGGCGTTTTCAATTGGCGACGCAGATTTCTCCCAATCAATATTTGCAACAGGTGAGAGTTGATAAAGCCAAGAAGTTATTATTAACCACAGATATGAAGATTCAGCAAATTGCTTATGAAGTGGGCTATGAAAATGTAAGTTTTTTTATTCGAATATTTAAAAAGGTCACAGCTTGTACACCGACGCAATGGGTCAAATAAATGATTGAATCGTGGTTTGTGATTTACCTAAAGATTTTGATTGATACATGAGCTGATCTGCAGTCTTGGTTGCATCTTCAAGGTTTTCTGGTAATTCGGATAAAATGGCTAAACCCATACTAAAATCGACGCCATATTTTTGATTTAAGCCACTTTCTGCAAATAATGTTCGCAAGTGATGATCACAAAGATATGCTTGGGTTTCATCAATATCTAATAAAATAATTGCGAATTCATCACCGCCTAAACGGGCAACAATGTCTGAAGAACGACATGATTTTTTTAGAATTTGTGAAAATTGTAATAAAACTTCATCACCACGATGATGCCCATGAGTATCATTCACTGCTTTAAAACCATCGAGATCAATAATTCCAACAGCGAACAGCGACTGTTTACGAAAATTTAATTTACGCAAAATACGATATTCAATATCGAGAGCACGGCTATTATCGAGAGAGGTGAGCTGATCTTTCATTGCTAATTTTTTCATTTCTTGCCAGTTTTTTCGAACATGGATCAGCAAAAATGCAACAATTGAAAAAAAACCTAAACGAACGAAAGCATTCCAAAGAGGGATAAATGTATTGGAATAATGATGACCAGCATGAATGTCTGCAATCAACCAAGTCATGCCTGACAGCATAATGGTCAGCACAGTGATCTTAAATTGGTCGTACCATGCTGCAATTGAAACAGGCAGTAGATAGAACACCGAGAACGAATACTCATAACCTGTTGCCAAGTCAATCATACCAAGCACAGCAGTGATGAGCAGAATCAACAACCGCCGTATCATTGGATTATGTGCGAATAATCGTTCTAATGTTCTTTCCATAGTGTCTTTATGTTGAAATAATTACACGTTAAAACGGAAGTGTAATACATCGCCGTCTTGTACGACATAAGTTTTACCTTCTAAACGCCATTTACCTGCTTCTTTGGCACCGCTTTCTCCGTTGTATTGAATGAAGTCATCATAAGCAACACATTCAGCACGGATAAAGCCTTTTTCGAAGTCGGTATGAATCACACCCGCTGCTTGTGGCGCAGTCGCACCGACTTTAACCGTCCACGCACGAACTTCTTGTACGCCCGCAGTGAAGTAAGTTTGTAAGCCAAGTAAGCTATAACCTGCACGAATCACCACGTTTAAGCCTGGTTCTTCCATACCCATCGCTTCCAGAAATTCAGCGCGATCTTCATCTTCTAATAATGAAATTTCAGCTTCGATCTGGTTGCAAAGCGGTACAACAATCGCATTTTCTTCAGCAGCCAGTTTTTTTACTGCATCAAGATGTGGGTTATTTTCAAAACCGTCTTCTGCCACGTTGGCAATGTACATAGTTGGTTTAAGCGTCATTAAACCGAAACCGCGTACCGCTTTACGTTCATCATCCGAAAGGTCAGCCGCACGTGCTGGTTTGCCTTCATCGAGTAAAGGTTGAATTTTTTCTAAAGCTGCTTTAGTGGCAATCGCATCTTTATCGCCACCTTTTGCCGCTTTAGTTAAACGTAACAAAGCTTTTGCAACGGTATCAAGGTCAGCAAGCGCAAGTTCAGTATTGATGGTTGCGATGTCATCTAATGGGTCAATTTTACCATTTACGTGAATCACGTTTTCATCTTCAAAACAACGAACTACATGAGCAATGGCATCTGTTTCACGGATATTGGCAAGGAATTGGTTACCCAAGCCTTCACCTTTAGATGCACCAGCAACTAAACCTGCGATATCAACAAATTCCATCGTAGTTGGAATAACACGTTGAGGTTTAACAATCGCTGTAAGTTTATCTAGGCGTGGATCTGGAACAGGGACAATGCCTGTATTCGGTTCAATGGTACAGAACGGAAAGTTTTCAGCTGCAATCGCTGCCTTTGTTAATGCATTGAACAATGTAGATTTACCTACGTTTGGCAGACCAACAATACCGCAATTAAAACCCATGAAACCACTCACAAATGTGTTATTTAAAAATTGCTGATGATTTTACATGAAAGCCATGACAAAGTCAGGTCATGGCTGTAATGAAAACTTGATCTTGCCCAAATTACAGGAGATAGGAAAAAAACGACATTGTAATCATTCATTTTTACTTCTAAAGTAGAGCAAACCTTAGGTTTGATCGAGTAGAAAAATAAATTTGGAGAGTTTATGCGGGTTTTATACCAATTTCCTTTGTCTCATTATTGTGAAAAAGCTCGCTGGTTGTTAGATCATAAGGAATTGGACTATGTGGCACATAATTTAATTCCTGGTTTTCACCGAGCATTTACCTATCTCAAATCTGGGCAATATCTATTGCCGATGTTGAAAGATGATAAACGCTGGGTTGCTGATTCAACACAAATCGCTTTATATCTTGATAGTACTTATCCTGAACATGCATTATTAAGACGTGATGAACAGTTACGTGAGCAAGCTTTAGAAATTGATAAATTATCAGGTGAGCTGGGTGTGCATGTCCGACGTTGGTCATTGGCGCAAGCGTTATCTGTTGGCGATCATCCACTCGAAATTATGATGGGTGAGCAAGGCTATTTACGTCAGTTTGAAAAAATTTCTAAACCAATTTTAAAGAGTTTAGTTTCTTCAAACTATAAGTTAAATCCTCAGAAAGTCGCAAAATCTAAAGTGAGAATGACTGAGCTGATTACCGACCTCAATCAACGCTTGATTGATAATCAAGGGCGTTATTTGGTTGGCGATCGTCTAGGTTTAGCAGATATAGCAGTTTGTTCAATTCTTGCGCCTTTACTCGTGATTAAGGGTACGCCGTGGGAATTGGAAAATGATGATATTGAACAATTCACGGGTGAATTGAAGGAATATCATGACTATTTATTAGATTTACCGCTTGGACAATATGCACAGCGTATTTATGCGACTGAACGTAATGCACGGGTTGATTGGCGCGGTTTATAAGATTTGTTGATGAATAAAGCCCTGATTGAAAATAATCGGGGCTTTTTTATGCGAAAGAAAAGAGCAAAATAGTCAATAAAGTAAAAAATTATCGGTGAATAAAATTAATTATTAAAAGAAAATTCGTTATAAATAGAAAATATTAGAAATTATTGCCAAATTTACTTTAAAAAAACTGAAAAGAGGGAAATAATTATAAAAAGTCTTTGCTATCTTATGTTTCAGGGTGTGATGGGGATCGAAACGAGTTGTTCACTATTGGGAGATGAGTTGAACAGTTGCTCAAAAGGTCTTGTTTCGGCTTTGAGACAAAGATAAACCAAAAGTTTATCGGAATCATGTTTGCGTTATCCATGCAGCATCGTCAAAAGTTAAACGAATGTTTTCCCTTGACCCTTAAAAATTACTGAGTGAGCAGTTCCGATAGAAGCATAAATTCAGAGTGAGAACTGTAGAATGGAATTGGATCGTTTTGATAAACAAATTCTTGAAATTTTGACCCATGAAGATGTCAATCTAAATGAGCTTTCAGAGCGTATTAATCTCTCGGTGAGTTCGGTGCATCGACGCATTAAAAACCTGATTGAATCCCAAGTGATGGGACAGCTCAAACGAGAAATTAATTTTAATAAGCTCGGTTTTAGTTTACATATACTTTTACAGGTTTCTTTGAGCAAACATGACAGTGAAACCTTTGATAAATTTCTACAAGAAATTGAAGATATTCCTGAAGTCACCAATGCCTTTTTAGTGACAGGGCAGAGCGCCGATTTTATTTTGGAATTGGTGGCTCGTAATATGGATGACTATAGTGAAATTCTATTACGCCGTATTGGTAAAATTGACAGCGTCGTTGCGCTACATTCTAGTTTTGTGATCAAAGAATACAACGTATTTAACTGCTATAAACTGTTAAATAAGTTATAAAAAATGCATCTAAAAAGATGCATTTTTTACTGATCTGAATGAATTAAGCATCAAGTTGCGTTAATACATCTTCAGAGAATTCAACATTGGTATAAACGTTTTGAACATCATCAAGATCTTCAAGCATATCAATCATTTTCATGATTTGTTTGGCTTGATCAATATCATTGATTTCAGCTTTAGTTGATGGGCTCATCACAACTTCAGCATTATCAGATTTTAGACCTGCTGCTGTAAGTGCATCCTGAACATCACCAAAGCTCTCTGGACTGGTGATTACCAAGATACTATCTTCATCGATCTCGATATCATCAGCACCCGCTTCTAAAGCGACTTCCATGATTTTGTCTTCTAAAGAAACATCTTCAAAAGAAATTTCGCCACGTTTTGTGAACAGGTAAGCCACCGAACCGTTGGTACCCAAGTTGCCATTGGTTTTACTAAAGCAATGACGAACATCTGGAACAGTACGGTTTAAGTTATCAGTCATGGTTTCAACGATAACTGCAACACCACCAACACCATAACCTTCATAGGTTACTTCTTTTAAATCATCATTATCTTCGCCACCAGCACCACGTTGGATCGCACGGTTGATGGTGTCACGTGTCATATTCACAGAAAGTGCTTTTTCAACAACAGCACGTAAACGAGGGTTACTCGCCGCATCTGGGCCGCCCAATCTAGAAGCGGTTACGATTTCACGGATATATTTGGTAAAAACTTTACCGCGACTTGCATCTTGTTTAGCTTTACGATGCTTAATATTGGCCCATTTAGAATGACCCGCCATGGAAGTAACTCCAAAAAATTAAAACTCAAAAAAGTGCGTGAATATTAGCATAGCGATAGTTTTCTTGAAAACTGCCATAGCTCATATTCAAAATTTAAAATTTTGATTAAGCATCAAAAAATGATCAGATGGTTCAGACGATTTAGTTAATTTTTACATCAATATCATATTCGGTATATAGTGCTTTGATTTTTTCTAAATCTTGTTGCAGATCAGTAGGGTGAATTTTACCTAAAATGCCACCTTGTTTAGTTCGGGCATTTGCATACATCAAGATGATCGGTACGTTGGCTGCTTTTGCAATATGCCAAAAACCAGTGCGAATGGGTTTTCGCGCTTCACCATCTTTTGCTCGTGTCGCTTCAGGAGCTATAACCAAATAGGACTTACGCATTGACAGATTCAAAAAAGTATTAAAATGCTTTATAAAGTATCTGTGATTAGACGAATTAAACATGCTTCTACAGCAACCTGTACTCTACCCATTTATATGGGCTTTCTCATGACAGAACCGAACTC
>NZ_NHRQ01000025.1:0-35020 GCF_002165335.1 Acinetobacter sp. WCHA29 | reverse complement strand
TTAAACATAGGAGAAACAACAAGTAAAAGTTCTCCATCTTCTAATCGTAGCGCACTAATATACAGTTTCACTCGACCGACCCAAATACGTCGTTTACGACATTCAGTTTGACCAACTTGAAGATGACGAAATAAATCACTAAATTTATGATTCTTGGCTAAGTGATTGGTCACAATAAAGTGTTTTTAACACGTATACAAAAGTTAATGTCGTTTTCAATTAACAGCTCTGTTTTACAATTAATGCCAGCATAATCAGTGTAAAACATTTTGCATGTGACTTGTTCCACTTTAGATATTTGTTTAAGATGAGATGTAACTCATTGAAATGTTTCATCATATTCGTCGTTAGAAAACAAGTATTATGCCATTATTTCAATGAGTTATCTTTTTTTGTCGTGTACAAAGAAAAAAGCCCATTGGCATGAGCTTTTTAAATAGTTACTTTAATTATTCATGTATGTATCACTGAATGCTTAACTCATCGTCTTTAGCAATTACGACTGAGGTAACAATTGGAATACCTAAGATCACAGGAACTACAATAATCCACAAATCTGTGGTTAATTTGCTTGAGAAGAAGAACTGAATAACGATAGCAGCCAAGATAAGTACTGAAAGGAGGACAGCCATAAAGCGAATCGCAAATTTAAGAAGCATTTCTAATCCTATGTGATTGTAATGGTTAATTTGAGTATACGCCTTGTATCACGTTTTATGCATTGATTTTTCACTGTAAAAGTTGTATTTCAAATGAATTTTTAAATAATTGCCTAGTGTAGTGTCTTGCTCTTCCTCTATGAAACAAATAGAACTTTAAGTGGGTACACTCCTCTCCATTACCAATCCGTAGACTGTTAACTACTCGCTTAGGTTTCCCATCTTTTGTATCAAACCGACTCGTTCAACATACGTCTAAAATGTCTTTCACTTATATCAGTTTTATCTCCTAAACACTTGTGGGGAAAAGACAGAAATTTTCTATCCTACTAATAGTTATTTGAATACAAAACTTAGATCTCATTCGCAATTTCTATAAAAAATGAGATAATAACCCTAAGTTTTAAATATTATTAAATACCTTTCATATTAATTTAATATAATTAACTTATTATAACTCTCCGAATAGAAAGATTAATCAAATAGGCATTTTCGGATCAATAACCAATCAAAAGAAATAAATATTAATAAAACCTATTGAATTTTAATTTAAAAAAATCATTATGTATCAATATTTTTAATTAATGTAATAATGAGTTAGAAGATGCCTCACTCAGCAATAAAATTCAAAAATTAAAAAGATTACTCATTTTTCTCCCAAACTGAGAATATCGGAAATCAATCTGAATTTATAGAACTTCATTTAGAAAAAAAGAGTCATAAATCTACACTTTGGATGGATGCTGCGGTCATTGCAACATTTTCTTTTGGCTTCTTCAATAGCTTAAATAATGAGCTTAGAAACAAAATAATTGATTCATTAATGCTCATCAAAGCGAATCAACTCGAACCAATTCTCTTCCAAAGTTCAAATATAGTTGATGATAAAGGATTCTCACTTCATCACACCTTGATGTATGAATTAAACAATTTAAGCGCTATAAAATTTTTATTTAATAAAGACTGGAATATTCATGAATTTAATAACGCATGCCAAATAATCATGAGAGAATTAACAGCATTTGAAATGAATCTAAGTAATCAAATTTCAAATTTACTAAACAATAATTTAATTTGTAATTTACTTATTTGTTCAGTAGATGTTAACTTCGATACCATTTACACCATTCGTTAATATCAACCAATTGGATTGCTAATGATCGGCGAATTCAAACATGAGGTGCGAAAGTTTCATAGCAATTTCATTTATCATATTATTTGTTAAGAAAAAATTAATAACAAATATTATTTGAGATAAACTATTTTCGAAATTAAATTGCAAGTTTAATTATCCTTTTTTGAACTAAGCAACATTCGCTCTTTTCATCTCTAAAGCTAATTTTCTGATATGCTACTGAACTGGCTGAATTAGAGTTTCATCAGAGGATAAGTGTAATGCTGAGTTGGTTTGAAAAATTAGTTGATCCTTACCCAACGAAAGATTTAAACAAACCATTACCGACTACTTTTTTTGCTTTTGTTTGGCAATCAACGAAAGGAGTCAGACCATTCCTCTTTTTACTTATTGCTTGTACAGCTGCTGCAGCGTGCTTTGAGGCATTATTCTTTTCTTATATTGGTAAACTAGTTGATTGGCTCACTAAAAGTCAGCCTAATACCTTTTTAGAAACGAATCATGAAAATCTAACTATTCTCATAAGTATTTTATTCGCAAATATTTTCTTCGTAAGTTTGCAATCTATCGTCAAACACCAAGTGTTATTTAGTAATTTTCCAATGCGTATGCGCTGGTTATTCCATAACTTATTGTTGCAACAAACCTTAGATTTTTTCCACACTGACTTCGCTGGCCGCTTGTCTGCCAAAGTTATGCAAACTGCATTAGCAGTTCGTGAGTTTTGGATGATCCTTGGTGACATGTTGGTTTATGTACTGATTTACTTTATTACGATTAGCTTTGTATTAGGCTCTATTTCACCTGTTTTAATCATCCCCTTGCTTTTATGGCTGATCTTATTTATCGCCATTGCCAGTTATTTCATTCCTCGACTTGGTAAAGTTTCACAACAACAGGCAGATGCGCGCGCTATTATGACTGGACGCGTTACCGATGCTTATACCAATATTCAAACTGTGAAATTGTTTGCACATGCTGGTCGTGAAAGTCAGTATGCAAAAGAGTCCATGCAAGAATTTATGGTCACTGTTTATAAACAGATGCGCTTAGCTGTGAAATACCAGATCAGTATTCGCCTATTGAGTGCTTTTCTGTTTATTGGCGTAATTGGCACATCGGTCTGGCTGTGGACGCAGGGTCAGGCTGCCATTGGGGTCATTGCGGCGACCACAGCAATGGTATTAAAACTGGATAGCCTTGCAGAATTCATCATGTGGCACATCACCATGCTGTTTGAAAATGTTGGTACCATTCAAGATGGTATGAAAACTCTAGGTAAGCCTATCCAGATTCAAGATAAAAAAGATGCAACTGAACTAAAAGTTCAACAGGGTGAAATTCGTTTTGAAGATGTTAGTTTTGCTTATAATCAAAAAAATGTAATTGATCATTTTAATCTTACGATTAAGCCTGGTGAGAAAATAGGTATTGTTGGTCGTTCTGGCGCGGGTAAATCTACCCTTATTCAGCTACTTTTGCATTTTTATGATATTAATCAGGGTCGTATCTTGATTGATGGACAAAACATCCATGATGTTACACAAGATAGTTTACGTGCAAATATTGCACTGGTCACTCAAGATACTTCTCTATTACATCGTACGGTAGCTGAAAATATCAAATATGGTCGCCCTAATGCGACTGAAGCAGAGATTCAGCTTGCTATCAAAAAAGCCAGAGCAGAAGAATTTATTCCACAATTGACTGATCAGAAAGGACGTGTTGGATTTGATGCTTATGTCGGTGAGCGTGGCGTAAAACTTTCTGGCGGCCAACGTCAACGTATTGCTATTTCTAGAGTTTTCTTGAAAGACGCACCTATTCTTATTTTAGACGAAGCAACAAGTGCGCTTGACTCAGAAGTTGAAGCCGCGATTCAAAGCAGTTTAAATGACTTAATGGTTGGCAAAACAGTCATTGCAATTGCACACCGTTTATCTACTATTGCTCAAATGGATCGTCTCATTGTACTTGATCAAGGCAAAATTGCTGAACAAGGTACACATGAGCAGCTTATTGCAAATGATGGCTTGTATGCACAATTATGGAAACGCCAAACAGGTGGTTTTTTAGTTGAGGAGCGAGCAGTGACTCAGGACACAGAATAATGTTGTATTTAGAAGACTTAAATATTGGAGATCGCTTCATTAGTCGTGACTATGAAATCACGCTTGAAGAAGTGAAACAATTTGCAAGCCAGTATGACCCTCAACCTTTTCATCTAGATGAGCAAGCAGCTGAACAACATCCTATTTTTCAAGGTTTAGCTGCCAGCGGCTGGCATACCTCAGCAATCACAATGCGTTTGTGGACCGAATGTTTTCCCATCGCAGGTGGTTTACTGGGTTCAGAATCTAGTCTTCGTTGGCCTCGCCCTACCCGTGTTGGTGATAAGATTCATGTAGAAATTGAAATTACTGCAATCGTGCCGTCTAAAACCAAAACCGATCGCGGTATCGTCAGTTACGTTACGCAAGCTTTGAACCAACATGGCGATGTGCTATTAATATCAACAACCAAAATAATGGTCTTTAGAAAAGCAGCTTAATTTTGGAGATTGGATGACTCTTTTGTCCAACAATTTTTATGATTGATTATTTTATTTCGTGTAAAGATGTTTCAGATTTAAATGTTTAAAAGATATTGGCAAAATTGATGAGCGCCACGGAAAGCACATGCAAACAACTTCAACTCGTCAAGATCAAGGTATACCAGGCGTCTATGGCTTATTGCTATTAGATGTTGTTTCACGCTGGGGATATAGCGATGAAACCTTATTTGCTCCTTTTCATTTAACCAGTGAGCAATTAGCTGACCCAAATTATCGAATTCCTACGCTTATTGCGAATGAATTAGTTAAACATTCCTTGCGTTTAACAGGTGAAAGTACATTAGGATTTCACCTAGGTACGCAAATGCGAATTTCGATTCATGGTTTCATTGGCTACGCCATTATGACTGCGCATGACATTACCGATGCAATTGCACTTGCAAGCCGTTTCATTCAATTACGCTTACCTTTTTTACAACTTTACTTTTCTACTTTTGGATCTAAAGCAACCTTACAACTACAATGTGATATTGAAGTTGAACCATTACGTACTGAAATTATCTTAGGTTTAACGATTGGTATTATGACCATGGCCAAAGCCTTGACAGGAATTGAAGACTTAAAGAGTGAAGTTGATTTAGATTTCCCTGAGCCTGTGGGCTTTGATAAATATCGTGATAAATTAACCAGTACAGTACGTTTTAATCAGCCACATTTAATTTCGAGTTTTGATAAAAAATACCTCGGTTTAAAAATGGTCAATGCAGATCCAATTGCCAGCCAAATTGCAATTAATCAGTGTGAAACTGAACTTTCTGCTTTAGGCGAACGTCGTCGCCTTGCAATGCGTGTACGTGATATTTTAACCAATTCAGAACAGCATTATTTAAGCATCGAGAGTGTTGCTGAGCTTCTGCATGTGTCAGATCGCACTCTCAAACGTCAGCTAGCAGCTGAAGGTACATCTTTCTCTACCTTGGTAGATGAAGTACGCTATCGTCATGCAACATCTTTACTATCTAGAACAGATTATAGTTTAGAACAAATTGCTGATGAATTAGGGTATTCTGATGTGGCAAACTTTAGCCGTGCCTTTAAGCGCTGGAGTGGTCGTAGCCCAAGTAACTGGCGTAAAGACCCTTATTTGTAATATTGCAAAGTGCTTCATTTTAAATACTTTTGTTTTGACCAAAAAACCTGTATAAAGCCAGACAAAAATATGGGACAGATTGTTAAGGAGTTGTCATGAACCATCCAGCAGATTTAAAATATGCGCGTACGCATGAATGGGTAAGAATTGAGGGTGACCTGGTTGTTACAGGGATTAGTGACCATGCACAGGATGAGTTGGGCGATTTAGTCTATGTGGAAACACCAGAAGTAGGCAGCCATGTGACTGCAACTGAACAAGCGGGTATTGTTGAATCAGTCAAAACTGCTTCTGACATTCATGCCCCTGTTTCAGGCACAGTCGTTGAAGTAAACACTGCGCTTGAAGATGATCCTGATTTTGTTAATGAAGAGCCTTATGGTAAAGGTTGGATTTATAAAATCAAACCAGACAATATGGCTGATGTTGAAAAGCTACTTTCACATAGTGAATATGAATCAGGTTTGTAATTTTAAATAAATTCAAACATTAAAAAGCCCAGTCAAGAACTGGGCTTTTTATTTATGCTTAATTAATTAAGCAACATAATCAACCTGAATACCATCTACTTCTGAAACCAAATTCTCAAAAGAGAAAATTTCATCAAGTTGAGCCTGTGTGAGTAAACCTCGCTCTAGCACAACTTCCTGAATCGTTTTATTCTCTGCAATACATTGCTTACCAATTTCATCGCACAAAGCATGACCTAATAATGGATCGAGCAAAGTAATAATCCCTACACTACGCATGACCGCATCATGGCATGCTTGTTCATGTGCTTTGATTCCACGTACACATTTTTCATCCAAACTTTGAATCGCATGGGTTAATAGCTCAATTGATTCATTGAGGGAAATTGCAATCACAGGCTCCATGACATTTAACTGTAACTGTCCTGCTTCTGCTGCAAATGTAATCGTAAGATCGTTACCAATCACCTTAAATGCAATCTGATTTACAACTTCTGGAATAACTGGATTTACTTTTGCAGGCATAATTGATGAGCCAGCTTGTAATTCAGGTAATTGGATTTCACCCAAACCAGTACGAGGACCTGAACTTAGCAAACGTAAATCATTGCTAATCTTCGAAAGTTTACATGCAAGACGTTTTAAGGCACTCGATAAAATAATAAAGACGCCACAATCACTGGTTGCTTCAACATAGTCTTCAGCACCAACTAAATTTAAACCTGTAATTTGTTTCAAACACGAAACTACTTTTACAGCATAGCCTTTAGGTGTGTTTACACCAGTACCAATTGCAGTTGCGCCTAAATTGACTTCAAGCAACAACTCGCGTGTACGTTTAATCAGACGAACATCTTCTTTTAATAAAGTTGCAAATGCATGAAATTCTTGCCCAAGTGTCATCGGCACTGCATCTTGGAGTTGGGTACGCCCCATTTTCAACACATAGCGAAACTCAATGGCCTTTTCCTCAAATGAAGTGATCAACTTATCCATTTGTGTAAACAAGGTATCCAGTGAACAATAGGTAGATAGACGAATCGCGGTAGGATACACATCATTGGTTGACTGCGATTTATTGACATGGTCATTTGGATGGATCACATCATACTGACCCTTTTGATATCCCAATGACTCAAGGGCAATATTGGCAATGACTTCATTCGTGTTCATATTAATCGACGTGCCCGCTCCACCCTGATAGATATCAATCGGGAATGAGTCCTGCCATTTTTCAGTTTCATTGATTAAAGCATCACATCCATGCTGGATAGCAAGGCTTTGTGTTTCCGTGAGTTTTCCAAAACTTAGATTCGCTTGAGCAGATGCTTTCTTCACTTGTGCTAATGCACGAATAAAGTGACTATTTTGTCCAACTTTTTGCGAAGAGATTTTGAAATTTTCAATTGCGCGTAAAGTATGAATTCCGTAATAACAATCCATTGGCACTTCTTTTGCGCCAAGTAAATCATGCTCTATTCTTATGGTTGCTGCTTGAACCGTGTCCACTTTCCATTTCTCTCAGACAATGCACCCTAATGGTGCAAAGAAATAATATGGAAGATTTCAAATAAATTTTCATTAGCAGAATTGCTTAACATTACGAGCTTTTTATAATGTAATTTCTCTGTATTGTTGTTTTTGTAACAACATGTGTTGTCATTTCACTCTGTTTTTCTGTTCAAAAATACCTGTTATTTCTATCATTTTTTTGCTTTGGTAATAATTTGAAACATATCGCCTATTTTTAAGCCGCAAATATCTTTCTTTTATTAAAAAAAAGTCAGCTTTTTTAGATTTAAAAATTAAGATTCATACACTTAATTTAAATTACATAAAATATACAAACAATATACAAAAACAAAACAGTATTTTAAAAATCATTCGTGCTTGAATCTGTGACCTTATCAGTCTTGTTAGAATAGTGAATCATTTTTGTCTATTCAGATGGGATTGCACCGTTATGGATATGTAAGGACAGGCATCCATTATGAATTTTTCAAATCCCACTGTTGTTGTGTTCGTGGTGTATATTATTGCCATGCTTGGTATCGGCTTATACGCCTATTTTTCTACCAAAAACCTTGATGATTATATTCTTGGAGGACGAAGCCTAGGTAGTTTCGTTACCGCCTTATCTGCGGGTGCATCCGATATGAGTGGCTGGTTACTCATGGGTTTACCTGGGGCAATCTATTTGACAGGCTTATCTGAATCATGGATTGCAATCGGTTTGATCATTGGTGCATGGCTCAACTGGTATCTTGTGGCTGGACGTTTACGCGTTCATACTGAGGTTCAGAATAATGCGCTTACGTTACCAGATTATTTCACTGGTCGTTTTGATGATCAGAAAAAGATCTTACGTGTAACTTCCGCACTGATTATTCTCATCTTTTTCGCGATTTATTGTGCTTCTGGCATGGTAGCTGGTGCACGTCTATTTGAAACATTGTTCCACTTACCTTACCAAACCGCTTTATGGCTTGGTGCGTTTGCAACAATTGGCTATGTTTGTATCGGTGGCTTTTTGGCAATCAGTTGGACAGATACGTTCCAAGCTGGTTTGATGATTTTTGCGTTATTGCTTTTACCTATCGTCACATACATGTCTTTGGGTGTAGGTGTCGAAGAATTTACAGCAATTGTTGAGAGTGCTCGCCCACACGCTTATGATTTTGTTTCAAATTTAAGTATCGTTGGTATTCTTTCAGCAGCTGCTTGGGGCTTGGGTTATTTTGGTCAACCTCACATTCTAGTTCGTTTTATGGCTGCTGATTCTGTTAAATCAATCCCTGCTGCTCGTCGTATCGGTATGACATGGATGATTTTATGCTTGGCAGGTGCAGTTGGTTCTGGTTTTGTCGGGATTGCGTATTTCCATCAACATCCTGAATTTGCAGCGGTTGTGACAGCTAACCCTGAAACAGTATTCATGGAACTCACTAAAATTTTATTCAACCCTTGGGTTGTTGGTGTGATCCTTGCTGCAATTTTATCAGCAGTCATGAGTACCTTAAGTTGTCAGTTATTGGTATGTTCAAGTGCATTAACTGAAGATTTATACAAAGGCTTGATCCGTAAAAATGCAACTCAAAAAGAGTTAGTTTGGATTGGTCGAGGAATGGTACTCGCTGTTGCAATGTTGGCGCTTGCTTTAGCTCAAAACCCCGATAGTAAAGTACTTGGCTTAGTTTCTTATGCTTGGGCTGGCTTCGGTGCTGCTTTCGGTCCATTGATTATCATGTCATTGTTCTGGAAACGTATGACGCTAAACGGCGCTTTAGCGGGTATGGTGATCGGTGCAGTTACAGTGATTGTTTGGAAAAATGTATTTGCTAGTACTGGTATTTATGAAATTATTCCTGGTTTCATTTTTGCCTTGATCAGTATTGTTGTGGTGAGCTTACTTGGTAAAGCACCTAACGCAACTGTGACTGGTCGTTTTGAACAAGCAGATGAAATCTATACGAGAGAAATGAAATAAAATTTCTGACTAAAATTTAAGGGGGCTTTCGAGCCCCTTTGTTTTATTTAATCTTTTATTAAAATTTGGTTCTTGATTTAATTTTTATTTTAGAGCTGTCTTTCACAACCTGCATCACAGGATAACTACGCGTTTCCTTTACCCCAGGAAGTTGCCATAAAATTTGTCCTGCGATACGACGAAACTCCTCCATCCCTGCACTACGTAATTTGATCAAAAAGTCGAAGCCACCACTCACCATATGACACTCAACAATTTCAGGATATTGCGTTACCGCATCAATAAAATCATCCAGAACATTTGGTGTGGTTTTATCTAAAAGCACCTCAACAAACACAAGAAAACTCGCATTTAACTTATTCGGATTGAGTTTTGCCTCATATCCCAAGATAAATTCATCCTTCGTCAACTTTTGGACACGAGCCATCACGGCAGTCGGCGAAAGGTTCACTAATTCAGCCAATTTACTGTTGGAAATTCTTCCATCTGTTTGAAGAATATCCAGAATTTTCAGATCGGTACGATCTAATGTATAAATAGGGCCATTCAACTGAATTTTCCTCTAAAAAATAGGTAAATTATAGTGAGTTACTCGGGTTTTATTCTGTAATCATAAATTATCTAAACCTCTCTACTCAATATGTTCTAGAGATTGTTATTGGAATTTAGTATGAATACATTGGATACTCCTGCACAAATGGACACAGCTCACACAGACGGTTATATCACCGAATTTAAAGAAAAAAGTGAGTTTGAGCAACGCATTAATACAGCTTGGCGACGTGCTGAGCATGAAGCGGTTAAACAACTTGCAGAATCAGCAGATATTTCTCCTGATCTTGATCAAAAAATTTATGAATTAGCATTCAGTCTTGCACATAATTTACGTGAACGTAAAAGCTCGGCTGGAAAAGCAGGTATTGTTCAAGGTTTACTCCAAGAGTTCTCACTTTCTTCACAAGAAGGTGTGGCATTGATGTGTTTGGCAGAAGCATTACTTCGTATTCCAGATACAGCAACACGTGATTTACTCATTCGTGACAAAATTAACCAAGGCAACTGGAAAGAGCATTTGGGTCAAAGTAACCTGATGTTCGTAAATGCCGCTGCTTGGGGTTTAATGCTGACTGGTAAGTTAATGGAAACACCTAAACAAACCAGCTTATCAAGTATTTTAACAGGTCTTCTCGCTCGCAGTGGACGTGGCATTATTCGTAAAGCGGTTGATGTCGCGATGCGTATGATGGGTGAGCAATTCGTTACGGGTGAAACCATCGAAGAAGCACTTGAGCATGCGAAACCATTTGAACACAAAGGTTTCCGCTATTCATACGATATGTTGGGTGAAGCTGCGCTAACTGACCATGATGCTGAGCGTTATTATAACGATTACACTCAAGCGATTCATGCGATTGGTAAAGCATCAAACGGGCGTGGTGTTTATGAAGGTCCTGGTATCTCGATTAAGCTCTCTGCTTTGCACCCACGTTACCAACGTGCGCAAATTGATCGTGTACATCATGAGCTTTACAACAAAGTTTTCGAACTTGCATGCTTAGCAAAACAATATGACATCGGCTTAAACATCGATGCTGAAGAATCTGAACGTTTAGAAATTTCACTCGAACTACTTGAGCGTTTATGTTTCGAACCAAAACTTGCGAATTGGAAAGGCATTGGTTTCGTTATTCAGGCGTATCAAAAACGTTGTTTCTACGTGGTTGATTATATCGTTGATCTTGCAAAACGCAGTAACAAACGCCTGATGATCCGTTTGGTGAAAGGCGCATATTGGGATAGCGAAATCAAGAAAGCGCAAATTGACGGCATGACTGACTACCCTGTGTTTACTCGTAAAGTTCACACTGATTTGTCATACATTGCTTGTGCGAAGAAGCTTCTTGCTGCACCAGATCAAGTCTATCCGCAATTTGCAACGCACAATGCACAATCACTTGCAACGATTTATACACTTGCAGACCCAAGCAAATATTATCCAGGTCAATACGAATTCCAATGCCTACACGGTATGGGCGAACCTTTGTATGAGCAAGTTGTAGGTTCAAAAGCAGACAATAAACTTGGTGTGCCATGCCGCGTCTATGCGCCAGTGGGTAACCATGAAACTTTACTCGCTTACTTGGTACGTCGTTTACTTGAAAATGGTGCAAATACCTCATTCGTAAACCGTATTGCAGACAAGACATTAAAAGTTGAAGACTTAATTCAGTCTCCAATCAAAGATATTCAAACTGCTGCGAAAGATGAAGGTCAGATTGGCTTAAAACATCCTGCGATTCCACTTCCGGATGATCTTTACCCATTACGTCCGAACTCAAAAGGTTTTGATTTAAATAACGATCAACCTTTAGCTGCATTAGATACAACAGCACAAAAACTCCGTAGCCATATTTGGAAAAGTGCACCTTTACTTGGATTTGAATCAACAATTCACGATCAAAGTAATGCGATTGCAATTACAAACCCTGCACAGAATAGCGAAGTTGTCGGTCATGTGAATGAAGCAACGAGCGCTGATGTACAACTAGCATTAGAAGCAGCTGTACAAGCTGAACAAAGCTGGGCTGCAACAGATAGAGTTGAACGTGCAGCTTGCTTAAAACGCGCTGCGGATTTGATGGAAGCTCGCATCCAAGAATTAATGGTATTACTTTGCCGTGAAAGTGGTAAAACTTATGCCAATGCGATTGCAGAAGTTCGTGAAGCCGTTGATTTCTTGCGTTACTATGCGACACAAATCGAAAACTTGCCTGCAAATGCACAAGTAAAGCCATTAGGTACAGTCTTGTGTATTAGCCCATGGAACTTCCCTCTTGCGATTTTCTCTGGTCAAATTGCTGCTGCATTGGTCAGTGGTAACTGTGTGATTGCCAAACCAGCAGAACAAACACCACTCATTGCAGCGCAAGCCGTTCAAATGCTTTGGGAAGCTGGCGTACCACGTGGTGCGGTTCAACTTCTACCTGGTCGTGGTGAAACTGTTGGTGCTCAACTTAGCCAAGATGATCGCATTCAAGGCATTATGTTTACGGGTTCGACAGAAGTTGCAAAAATCTTGCAAAAAACTGTGGCAAAACGTTTATCTCCAAATGGTCAACCGATTCCGTTAATTGCTGAAACGGGTGGTCAAAATGCGATGATCGTCGATTCTTCTGCGCTCACTGAACAAGTGGTTCTCGATGTCGTCAGTTCTGCATTTGACAGTGCTGGTCAACGTTGTTCTGCACTTCGTATCTTATGTGTGCAAGAAGACAGTGCTGCAACTGTGATTAAAATGTTGAAAGGTGCAATGAAACAGTTGATCGTAGGCAACCCTGCAATCTTAAAAACTGACATTGGCCCTGTTATCGATATTGAAGCGAAACAAACCATCGATACGCACATTCAAAAGATGAAATCTAAGGGCTACCCTGTTCATCAATTGATGTTTAACGATGCTGTAAGCCAACAGACACTTGCACAAGGTACATTTGTTCCGCCAACAGCGATTGAATTACCAAATCTTGATGATTTAGAGCGTGAAGTATTTGGTCCAGTATTGCATATCATCACATATAAGTACGGTGAACTTGAGCAATTGATTGATCGCATCAATGCTAAAGGTTATGGCTTAACCATGGGTTTACATACCCGTATTGATGAAACGATTAACACAGTGATCCAACGTGCTGAAGTGGGCAACTTATATATCAACCGTAATATCGTTGGTGCAGTCGTTGGCGTGCAACCATTTGGTGGTGAAGGCCTATCTGGTACTGGTCCTAAAGCGGGTGGCCCACTATATATGTACCGCTTAATGGAATATTGTTCAGAGAAAGTTTTAGCAACACCTTTTGCGGTTAAAGCTGAAATCTCTCAGTTTGATGCTGTATCAAATGTTGCTTACCAAAACTTGTTGACTTGGGCTAAACAAAATATGCCTCACGCAATTCCGACAATCCCAGCATTTGGTGTTGGTAAGTTTTACGAGTTGCAAGGCCCAACAGGCGAAAGCAATCAATATATTATCTTGCCTCGTCATCGTGTGCTTTCGATTGCCAATGATGAAGCGAGCCAGTTACAACAGTTACTTGCAATTTTCTCCGTCAGTAGTACTGCTGCTGTGTTGAAAGACAATGCATTCTTAGTAAAACACAAAGCGTCTTTACCAAAAGATGTCTTAGATGCAATCACTGTGATTTCAAGTGTTGAAAAAGATGCGTTTGATGCAGTGCTTCATCATGGTTCTGTTGAACAGTTACAAGATTTGCAAACTAAAGTTGCTGCCCGTTCAGGTGCGATTGTCGGGATTACCCAGTTACAAGCAAATGAACAAATTCCTTTAGAACGTCTTGTTATCGAACGTGCAATCAGTGTGAATACGGCTGCAGCAGGTGGCAATGCGAGTTTAATGACTTTATCTGAAGACTAATTTAAGTCTCTTGCGGAACTTCAGTCGTTCCTCATCCCAGCCCGAATCATGTTTACATGGTTCGGGTTTTTATTTTCTAGCTTTGAAGCAAATGGATTTCAGCAAAAACTTCCCTACGATCATTTAAATAAAACTAATTCGTTTAAATCAGGGATAATCATAATTTCCCTGCACCTTTAACTGCTTTTTTGATACCATTCGGCTTTAGATTTCAGCTGTAGCTTTCTTTTATGACCGTATCTTACCAACAGCAACTTCAAGAGAAAGTTGAACGCATTACCGCACAATTCGCTACGTTCAATCCCCCAACTTTAGAAGTGTTTCAATCACCTGAACAACACTTTCGTATGCGCGCAGAATTTCGTATCTGGCATACCGAAGATGATTTGTTCTATGCCATGTTTGAACGTGCTGAAGATGGTAATCAAAAAGAAGTTATACGAGTTGATAAGTTTCCAATCGCGGATCAAAGTATCAACGACTTGATGCCACGTTTATTAGAAGAATTAAAAGCAATTCCTATTTTATCGCAACGTATTTTTGAAGCTGATTTCCTCGCCACATTGAGTGGAGAAATGTTGGTGACTTTAATTTATCATCGCCGTTTAGATGCAGATTGGGAAATCGCTGCGAAAGCTTTAGCAAAAAGGCTGAAGATTAAAATTATGGGGCGTAGCCGTGGCCAAAAAGTGATTATTGGTGACGACTACGTGGTTGAACAACTCAATGTTCATGGTCGTACTTTTAAATACAAACAAATTGAAAGTAGCTTTACACAACCCAATGCAAAAGTGTGCCAACATATGTTGGAGTGGGCTTGTGATGCTGCTGAAAGCTCTGAGAAAGACCTATTAGAATTGTACTGTGGTAATGGTAACTTTACTCTACCACTCTCTTTGAAATTTAAACGTGTCCTTGCAACTGAACTTGCTAAATCTTCAGTCTACGCAGCGCAATGGAACATTGAGCAAAATCAGATTGAGAATATTCAGGTGGCGCGTTTATCTGCCGAAGAATTTACTCAGGCGTATCAAGGTGAACGTGAATTTAGACGTTTGCAGGAAGCTCAGATCGACATTCAAAGCTACGACTTTGACACGGTATTTGTCGATCCACCGCGTGCAGGCATTGATGATGAAACACTGAAATTACTACAGGGTTTTGAGCGTATTCTTTATATTTCATGCAATCCAGATACCTTACACGATAATTTAAAAACACTCAGTCAAACACATCGTATTATAAAATTTGCTATGTTCGATCAATTCCCTTTTACCCATCATGTGGAATCTGGTGTATTGCTCGAAAAGATTTAAACAAATTATTGCAAAGTAACCATTAAAAATAGAGAGTCCTCATAACTCTCTATTTTTATTTAAAGTTTTTACTAGAAAAAATGATGTTTTTCAAAGATCAAGTCATTCAACTGTCATAATTTCGTTAGAAACAAAAAGAATCATCGAAAAAACTGAAGATCAACTGCTGCTTTTATCACTTAAGCTGACTTGTATTTTATTTTAAAGTGACTATATTTCGATCTATGTTAGGTTGTATATGAAGGCTCTATGAGTTTTTGGCAAAAATTGTTTAATGCAGATCAGCAATATAATGAACACAAGAACCAAACCTCTTGCGTTGAAAATGATTGTTCTTGCAAATCAAATGAACAACTACTGGATGCTTTAGTCAAAGCGACAGATGAAGATGTGATTAAAGGTATAAAGAAAGTCCTCATTTCCCGAGGCTATAGCCGCAAAGAGCTTCTTGCACTTATCAAGACGCCAATTCAATAAAAATAAACGCTTCTCATCTTCTAATGCTTAGAAGATGAGAAGTCGATTAATTACAATTCTCTTGAGCAATTTCAGCAACGATTGGACCTAAATTAAAAGTCTTGTCCTGACGTTTAGTTTGGGATAAATATAAACTTGAAATTGAACCATCCAGATACAACGCATTATCAATTTTTAAATTTTGCTTGAAAAATTGTGCGAACTGATAAAAATTGACCCGTTGTTGTGAAATCACAAAATACAACTGATTATTTCTAACACCGACTCCATTTCTTATTTTTAGAGAATTTGAATCTGCTAAAAATTGGCGATTTACTTGGCCTTTATAAACCAACATTGGTCCAGACTGCGTAGCAAACCGTGGCTTAAATCTCATGGATTTATAATCTGTCGTTGTTTTAATTACAGCATATTTATCATTCCATGCAAGCACGCCATTTGGTTGCATAAAAAAATTACCAAATCCTTGCGCTTCATTAAGTTCAACAATTTCTTTACCCTCCTCAACATATAACCCGACAGGTTGAAAATCAGGGTGATACATACCTGCGTTCATAGCAAAACTTAACTGTTCACATGTTGGAAGCATTTTTTGGATATGAGCAAATTTTTGATAATAACGAGCAGTCTTTGGATCTTTTAGGAAAAGTCTGAGTTGCTGCAAATGGTCTACTTTAATTACATCGTATGAAATATTGTCTACTTTAATTATTTGATGCTGCATCGCATAAACATGAGACATACAAATACTGACCAATGAGGCTATAAACCATTTTTCTAGCATAATTTAATATTGTTCAAATCGACTAACCGCATTGTCCCACAATGTATTTCAACATAAAAAGAATAGATACAATCTCCACACATAATCGTATAAATGAGTCTTTAAATGCACTCGATAGATTTATATTTTTTGATTAAAATACATCTGTAAATACAATAGTCTTGTATGAGTATGCAGCAAACACAGCGACATTTCCCTCTCGGTGCGCACCTAATTGTTAAACACTTTGGCTATAGTCATCATGGTATTTATGCAGGTCGTGGACGAGTTATTCATTATTCAGGTTTTGCCCATATTTTTAAAAAACGTCCGATTGAAACAACCTCACTGCAACGTTTTGCACATGGCAAAACAATCCATATCAAGAATTACCTATCCCCTCGCTACAAGGCCAAAGCTGTAGTAAGACGTATGCGTTCACGTATGCATGAAAACCAGTATCATTTGATTATCAATAACTGCGAACATTTATGTACATGGGCAATTACAGGTGTTGAGTCCAGCACGCAGGTTGAGCGTATGCAACGCCGTCTTGCGACCATTGGTTATATTAGTTCGATCATGAGTTATATGAATAGCATCATGTTAACAATTGCGACGGCTTGTTTTGCAATTGTTTTATACATCAAAATGATGCTACGCAGACAAGCGAAGAAATCTATGCCTGAATATTTATTGCCAGAAGAAGAACAGGCGAAAGATTAAAACGCGTAGGCTTTATCAGATTAATGATTGATCAATTATATTCACTCCCATAGATTCGGACATTTCATTAGGGTCAGATAAAACATGAACTTTCATATTCGCAATGAACAACCATCCGAAACTTAGGCTATTTTTAATTTAACTGAGATTGCTTTTAAAGATCAGCAATATTCCAGCCATACGGAACAGTTTATTGTGAATGCGCTGCGTAATTCAGGTCAATTAACCCTTTCACTGGTTGCTGAATATAACAATAAAGTGATTGGGCACATTGCATTTTCTCCCGTTTCCATCTCAGATCAATCAACTGGCTGGTATGGTCTTGGGCTAGTCTCAGTTCTACCTGAATATCAAGGACAAGGTGTTGGCTCGAAGTTAATCAATGATGGTTTAGCGGCATTAAAAGATTTGGGAGCAGCAGGATGTGTATTGCTTGATGAACCTGAATATTATGGCAGATTTGGCTTTAAAGCGGATCCGAGACTGGTTTTAGAAAATGTACCTGCTGAATATTTTCAGGTGCTTGCTTTCTCCGAAACCATCCCAACAGATAGCATTGTTTATGCCGAAGCTTTTAACGCAACAGCATAATATTGAATCAATACACCAAATTTACACGCAAAATTAAAAAAAGCTCAGGGATTAGTTTCATGAGCTTTTTTTATCAATCTAACGATTTGTTTGATATTACTTTGCAGCAGTTGCTTCAGTCGTAATATTCACAGTGATCTTATCTCCAACATTTGGCACGTAGTTACCGATACCAAATGCAGAGCGGTTAAAACTTGTTGTTGCATTGAAGCCAATCGCAGGTACTTTCGCCATTGGATGCTCACCTTGTTTATTCAGAACAGCATCCAATACCACCGGCTTAGTCACACCTTTAACGGTTAAATTACCTGTAATTTTGAAGTGTTTCTTGTCTTTGGTTTCTACTTTAGTACTTTTAAAAGTAATGTTTGGATATTTCGCAGCATTAAACCAAGCTTCTTCTTGGAATTCTTTATCCAAAGCAACAACATTGGTATTTACGCTGCTTAAAGGGATCGTCACTTCTACAGATGAATTTGAAGGTTTTGCATTATCAACTTTAATTGTACCTTGAATATCAGTGAAGTTTGCACTCGGCGTAGAGAAACCAAAGTGATTCCAGCTAAATACTGTTGCTGTATGTGTTGGATCGATTTTATAGTCTACTGGCGCAGCTAATGTTACAGAACTTGCGATAGCAGCAGCTAAACCGAGGCTTAATGTTTTAAATTGCATTTTTCGTATCCTTGTTTGATATAAGCAATAGTTTATAGATCAAGTATTTTTATTCACTATTCTTTATAAAACGATATGTTTCATCCGTGCAACAATAAAAACGTTACAGCACATATCAAACACAATTATCATAAGACCATTAGGTAGTGGACAATTGATCTGAGGAATAACATGATCGATTGATAAATTTAGATTTAAATTCTTAAAGATAAACAACAAGGTAGAATATGACTCATACAGTTCAAGCTCTAAATACCCCAACCCCTTATCGTGTTACGCTTACGGATTCTTCGGGTCATACTTGGTATGCAGATGAACCAACAGATAAAGGTGGTCAAGATACAGCACCAAATCCAATTCAACTGCTACTTTCAGCTTTAGGTGCGTGCACAACCATTACACTGGAAATGTATGCAAACCATAAAGGAATTAAACTTGATCATGTTCAGGTTGATTTGGCTTTAAATCCTAGTGCTGAACCTGAAGCAGGTCAAAACAATATTGAACGTAAAATTATCTTAAAAGGTGAATTTACCGAAGATCAGCACAAACGATTACTCAAAGTAGCTGAAAGCTGTCCTGTGCATAAATTATTAACGTCGAATATTTCGATTCAAAGTGAATTGAATATAGGATAAGTACGCTTACTAAATTTCAATTAAATCTGTTTTCCATTCCAATGATTCACTCATAGAAACCATTATCGCCGAATTCACCATTTCGATGAATTCGGCAGGAATGTATGAATACAAGATTTCCCCATCAAAATGAATCCATAATTCAGGTGGTGGAGTATCGCATCCATCGATAAAACCACCTGTTTCACCCTCACCCAAACTGTCAAACATGGTTAAATGAACATTGAAAGCTAAAATTTTCCCTTCTAATTTTAATGATGATTTATTTATATCTAGCTTAAGTCTATTTTGAATTACTTTATCAAAATAGGAATGTAATCGAGAAGTATAGTGATCAATGCTCTTTTTATGATCTTTTATCTTTGAACTTTCGTGGAGAAAACGAATCAAAAAACCATATTCAGCATGTTGCCAAAATCTTTCATCTACGTTCAAATTAAAAAAGTATAAAGATTTGACATTATTTAATATTTCATCAAAAGCATGAAGTTCGAACTCCTTTCTCATCAGAATAACTCAATCTTTTAAGTTTCAATAAAGTACCACTGATCAGCATAAATGTTTATTAAAAGTAGCGGAAATTGCCCGATTCATAAGTTGTTAACGTCGAATATTTCGATTCAGAGTAAGTTAAGTATAGGTTGAGTCTAAGCTGAATATTTGTAAGAACTTTATAGCCAACCCTCATTTCGTGCAACATCTAAAGCATCAGATCGAAGTCGCTCTAATTCCTCATAATTACGATCATCCAATTTTGGTTTTACTTTTTCAAACTTTTCTTTAAGTAAATCCAAACTTCTCATCAGCATTACAAAAATTAGTTTTTGACGACCTAAATCATCTGTTGTATTAAATACACTAGGATCTATCTTTAAACGAAAATCCATACTTCTTTTTTTTACAGAATATTTGACTCGCTCACCAAAATCATTTGGTCCCATCATTACCGTAATACAATCCCAACTTTCTAAAGGCAAATCATATGATTTATTTTTTAACTCTTTCTTAAGTATTTCTTCCACATAATTTCGAGCTAATTGTAATCGAGTAAGTTGCTCTTCATTTAATACTTCTTTACTTGATTCACTACTCATCCATATTTGCATATTAAGCTCTTATTGATTCCATTTAATCGTCATAAAAAAGCGCCCTAATCAGGACGCTTTTTTATACCACTTAATTTGATTAAGCAGTCAATTCTTTAACCGCAGTTACAACTGCTTCAGTAGTGATACCGAAGAATTGGAACAAGTCTTTTGCTGGAGCAGATTCACCATAAGTAGTCATACCGATCACTTTGCCGTCTAAACCAACAAACTTCCACCAGTAATCCACATGAGCCGCTTCAACCGCTACACGTGCACGGATATTTGCAGGTAATACAGCTTCACGGTAAGCAGCATCTTGCTTCATAAACTCTTCAGCACATGGCATAGACACAACACGCACACCTTCAAGCTGTGCATATGCTTCCATCGCCAATGAAACTTCTGAACCTGTTGCGATGATGATTGCTTTCAACTCGCCTTTTTCTTCAGCAAGTACATAACCACCTTTTGCAACGTTTTGAATTTGAGCTTCATTACGTGCTTGGAATGGCAAGTTTTGACGAGAGAAAATTAATGCTGTTGGACCTTCTTTGCGCTGAAGAGCGGATTTCCAAGAAACAGCCGCTTCAACCGTATCACATGGACGCCATGTATTTAAATTCGGCGTACCACGTAATGATGCAATTTGCTCAATTGGCTGATGTGTTGGACCATCTTCACCTAAACCGATTGAATCATGTGTATATACATGAATTACGCGTTGCTTCATTAATGCAGACATACGTACCGCATTGCGCGCATATTCCATAAACATTAAGAATGTTGCAACGTAAGGAACAAAACCACCGTGTAAAGCTACACCGTTTGCAATTGCGGTCATACCGAATTCACGAACGCCGTAATAAACGTAGTTACCCGCAGGATTGTCTTGTACGCCTTGGCAACCTTTCCAAAGTGTTAAGTTAGAACCAGCCAAGTCAGCCGAACCACCTAATAATTCAGGCAGTAATGGACCAAACGCTTGTAACGTATTTTGGCTGGCTTTACGAGTTGCAATTGTTTCAGCTTTTGCATTTGTTTCAGCAATGAATGCATCTGCTTGTGCAGCAAATTCTGCAGGTAAGTCACCGTTGATACGACGTAACAATTCAGCTGCTTCAGTTGGATATTTTGCTTGGTATTGTGCAAACAATTCATTCCAAGCGGCTTCAGAAGTTTGACCCTTAGCTTTTGCATCCCAAGCTGCATATACATCTTCCGGAATAACAAACGCTTCTTCTTTCCAACCTAATGCTTCACGTGTTAAAGCGATTTCATCTTTACCAAGTGGCGCGCCGTGGCAGTCTTCTTTACCTTGTTTATTCGGAGAACCTAAACCAATAATCGTTTTACAGATAATGATCGTTGGTTTATTGCTTTCAGCTTTCGCTTCAACAGTTGCTTGACGAATCGCATCAGCGTCATGCCCGTCTACACGAAGCACTTGCCAGCCATAAGCTTTGAAACGTTGCTCAGTATCATCACTAAACCAACCTTCCACTTCACCATCGATTGAAATCCCGTTGTCATCGTAGTAAGCAATCAACTTACCAAGACCCAAAGTACCTGCAAGTGAACATACTTCGTGCGAAATACCTTCCATCAAGCAGCCATCACCTAGGAAACAGTACGTGAAGTGATCAACAACATCTAAACCGTCTTTGTTGAACTGAGCAGCTAACGTTTTTTCAGCTAAAGCAAAACCTACTGCATTCGCAATACCCTGACCTAATGGGCCAGTTGTTGTTTCAATACCAGGTGCATATCCATATTCAGGATGACCAGGAGTTTTAGAGTGTAATTGGCGGAATTGCTTTAAATCTTCAATAGACAAATCATAACCAGTCAAATGCAATAATGCATATTGCAACATTGAGCCATGACCATTAGACAATACAAAACGGTCACGGTTCGCCCATTGTGGGTTTGTTGGGTTATGATTTAAAAATTCGCGCCAAACTACGTCAGCGATATCTGCCATCCCCATTGGAGCACCAGGATGCCCTGAGTTTGCTTGTTGCACAGCATCCATAGCCAAGACACGAATTGCATTTGCAATACGACGTTCATTTAAAGGGGTTGTCATAAGTCAGAATCCGATTAAATCAATAAGATGAGAGAAGATGAGAAATCATCTTTCAAAAACTGCGACTATTGTCTTAAAAAAACAAGATGGGGTAAAGTGCAATACACGATATTTCTTATATTTTGATCATTCAAATACAATTCTTTATGTAAATGTTCACCGTGTAAACAACATGTAAAATACAATCATTCAAATATGAAAATTTACAATTCAGAAAAACTTTATTAATTAAAGCATTAATATTAGTTTTACTTATACACATATCAATAAAAACATGATGAAAATGAAATAATTTCATGCTTTTTAGTCAGCTTATGCTAGTCCTATACGCCAAGTCGATGTAACATACTCTGTCTTTTTGAAAATAACCATGATAGGACGTTCATGCGCGAGTATGCTGTTTTTACTTCAGAATCTGTAAGCGAAGGTCATCCAGACAAAATGGCTGACCAAATTAGTGATGCTATTTTAGATGCAATCCTAAAAGAAGACCCGTATGCGCGTGTCGCTTGTGAAACATTAGTAAAAACAGGTGCGGTTGTTCTTGCTGGTGAAATTACAACGACAGCAAATGTCGACTTTGAAGCAATTGTGCGTCAAACCGTAAATGGTATTGGCTATCATCACTCTGATTTAGGTTTCGACGGATCAACTTGTGCCGTGATCAATATGATCGGTAAACAATCTCCAGAGATTGCTCAAGGTGTTGATCGCCAAAAGCCAGAAGATCAAGGTGCTGGCGACCAAGGCTTAATGTTCGGTTATGCAAGTCGTGAAACTGACGTACTCATGCCTGCCCCAATTTCTTATGCGCATCGTTTAATGGAGCGTCAAGCAGAATTACGCCGTTCAGGTGCTTTACCTTGGTTGCGCCCTGATGCAAAAAGCCAAGTAACATTTGCTTATGAAAATGGTATGCCAGTGCGTCTAGATGCTGTGGTACTTTCAACTCAGCACGATCCTGAAATTAGTCAAGCTAACTTAAAAGAAGCTGTGATTGAAGAAATCGTAAAACCGATTATTCCTGCTGAAATGTTCCATGCGGGTACAAAATTCCATATCAATCCAACAGGTATGTTTGTGATTGGTGGCCCTGTAGGTGACTGTGGTCTAACTGGTCGTAAGATTATTGTAGATACTTATGGCGGTATGGCACGTCATGGTGGCGGTGCTTTCTCTGGTAAAGATCCATCAAAAGTTGACCGTTCTGCGGCCTATGCAGGTCGTTATGTTGCAAAAAATATTGTTGCAGCTGGTTTAGCAGATAAATGTGAAATCCAAGTCAGTTATGCAATTGGTGTTGCTGAACCGACTTCGATTTCAATCAATACTTTCAACACAGGTAAAGTATCAGACGAATTAATCATTCAATTGGTTCGTGAGCACTTTGATTTACGTCCATACGGTATCACTCGTATGCTGAACCTAATTCAGCCAATGTATAAGCAGACAGCTGCTTATGGTCACTTTGGTCGTGAAGGTTCAGATTCTGCATTTACTTGGGAAAAGACAGATAAAGTCGAAGTTCTTAAAGATGCTGCGGGACTATAAGTTTATCGCTCATAAAAAAGTTCGCAAATTGCGAACTTTTTTATTTATTATTATTTATTAGATTCAGCACTATCTTGTTTAAACATTTCAAATAAAGAACTTGTCTGAGTTGTTTGATCTTCCTCATAATGTAATGAATATACATGTACCATCTTAATTACAAGTACAACTACAAAACATGCAGCCACACAGAACATCCATAAACCATAAGGACTTCTAATATGCTGAGAACCACAATAAGGGCATTCCTTATCTGTTGAAGCGACTACCTTGTCACAACATGCGCAATGATATTGATATAACATCATTCCTCCATCCACTTACTATTTACAACAATTTCTTTCGTCACACTTTTATCCTAGGAGAAAAAAAATCAGAATTCAATCTAGTTTTAAAGGCAATTCATTCAAATTAACAATTCTCTTCGATACATTGTAAAGAAGATATACAAAGCTAGATTCAACTAACGCTCAGTATTATTTTGATCTTTCACATAATTTGTTAAAATATATCTTTCAAATCATAGATGACATTACTATGACTCAATTGATCAATAAAGGTGGATTTCGTGAACGAGCTAATCGAAGTCGTTCATATAAACAATCTGAAAATGAAATAACAAATCTCCCTCCTACCCACTATCAACCTCAGAGCAAAGAACAACAAACACCAGACAAAACAGAATCTAAACAAGAGCAAAGTGTAAAAAATAAAGCATAAAAAAGCACATCAACTAGGATGTGCTTTTTAAGCGTATCAACGACTAATTAACATCTTTGAATTCAATTTTCTTTTGATCAGGTTGAACTTCTCTCGCTTCGCCATCAATAATGGTTGAGTCACGATATTGACCACCATGTTGTTGTTGATTCTGCATGTCCTGCATTTGACGCATGAGATCAGCAAATGGATTCTGCCCAGCAGCATTACCACCCATTCCCCCCATCATTTGATCCATCATCGCCTGTTGACGCTTTGCCATTGCTTTCATCAACATATTTCTAAACGCTGTTTGAACAGCAGGAATTAAAACCAATACAGCCAATACATCAGAAATTAAACCAGGAATCATTAACAAGAAACCCGACATTGCAATTGCTAATTTCTTAGTAACAGCAGGATCAGCTCCAAGTTGACCTGTCATCTGCATTTGTTGCAATTGCGGCATAATATTAGATGTACTAGAACGAACGAGATTCAGACCCACGAAAAAAGTTATAACAAACCAAAAGAATACGTACCACATACTCCCAACAAGGTCGCCCACGCCGATCCATACTAATATCTCAGCAATTGCGCCAAACACTACGATAAGAAGTAGATTCATGTCAAAGTTTCGTCTATCTCAAAAATTAGAAAATAAATACAGTGATTATACTTTTGGTCAAAGCCAAAACGAAAAATATTACTGCAATATTATAATTGATGGGTACAAAAGTAGATTTATCAAGGTCTATCTTTCATTTAGATGAGAAAAGCTTTCAAATTGGTAGATACCAACTTGAAAGCAAGAACTTATTTCATCAATTAACCACAATTTGCACTAAGAATTTTTTTAGATTGCGGATCAATCGTTACCGTCACTCGATTTTCACGGTAATCCATCGTTACTGGCTGATTTGGTCTTACACTGCGTACAATTTCAGACTTGGTTTTTTGCTTAATTTGCTGTTCGGTTAAACCAGTCTGCCCTACAAGTTTTTGTGCTTCATCAGCAACACATTTACTTTGATTTGCACGGAAAAATGCCCATTCCTCAATCACTTGCCCATTAGGCAATTTACAATAACCAGCCTGACCGTTTGCCTCATTGCGAATCTCAAGCTGACCTCCTTGTTCAACGCAGTATTGGCTTGCAGGATTTGCCATACCAATTTTAGGTGGAGTAACATCTTTGCTGGGTGTTGAAGAACACGCTGTTAATGAAGTAATTGCTAAAGCTAAAAATAGAATTTTTCTCATAATTTGAAATCTTGCAAAAATTTAAAGATAACAAATAAATTAGAAAAATTATGTCTATTACTTGAAACAAAAACCCCAATTTCAGATCAACAATACATAATAGATAAGTCTATAAACAATCGGTTTTTTGTCATTTATAAGCTCCTCTAAATTCAAAATTATTGAATAATGATATATTCAACACGAATAGCCTCATCAATCAAATACTGATCCTTAATCACATAGAAATAAGGTTTGTGTTCAAGCCACTCATCGATTGCTAAAATGGCATTTGTATACCCAGTCAGAGCTGAGAAATCTTTTATTTCAATGGCATCCATAGGCTTATCCTTTTTTCTTAAGCCTAGCATAGAGTGAATATTTAGATATAGTTTAAAATTCAATCTTAATCGTCATTTTTATTGATGTTAGAAGGCTTTGTTGCACAAAGCTATTCTTGAAGGCTTCTTCAGCAATATAATTTCTAGTTGAAGAAGCCTGTGATTAAAACCTACCGTACAACTAATGTTTGAATTGGACAGCACCAGATTACTCCACCCTCTGTAGACGACAAAAGCATATTGATATTCCGAGCCGACAAATCTTTTTAGATCGAGATGCACATGCAGTCATTACTACTAGGAAGCATGCAAAGCTTTGGAAAGATAAGAAATTGAGATATTTAGAGAGAGGAATGAATTATTAAAAACAGTCAAACGGGTAGCTAAGTCACTTTCGAAAAAATGGTCTGGTTATCATCATCGAAGTTTAGTGGAAACCAAAATGCATTGCATCAAATTATTAGGTGATAAATTCACAGCAAGGAGTTTTCCTAGTCAGATGAATTAGATTCATGCACATGTATAAATTTTTAATAAATTCAAAAAATTAGATAAACCCATATCCAAGTTATCACTTAAATTTAGCTCAATTAGGGTAGCATTATCTTTCAAACCTTTGTGCAACAAAGCCAATATAAATTATAAAGTTGCAGTAATTCTAGAGTTATTTTTTTATATGAGAGAAAAACAGCTATAATTCCGAGCAAAATGCTTGGTTGAATCTGAGTAATTATATTTTTAAAATAATTCCTTATTTTTTATATGCCTTTTGCATCATGATTACTGAATTACTCTCTCCTGCTGGTTCACTTAAAAATATGCGTTATGCTTTTGCTTATGGAGCAGATGCAGTTTATGCAGGACAACCACGTTACAGTCTCCGTGTTCGCAATAATGAATTTAATCATGAAAATTTAAAGATCGGAATTGATGAAGCACATGCATTAGGCAAAAAATTCTATGTTGTTGCTAATATTCAGCCACATAACAGCAAACTTAAAAATTTTATTCGTGACATCGAGCCAATTATTGCGATGCAACCTGATGCATTAATTATGTCGGATCCAGGCTTAATTATGATGGTTCGTGAACATTTCCCTGACATGCCTATCCACCTTTCGGTACAAGCCAATGCGATTAATTGGGCAACTGTAAAATTCTGGAAAAACTATGGTTTAAGCCGAGTCATTCTTTCTCGTGAACTCGCATTAGAAGAAATTGAAGAAATACAGAAAAATGTACCAGAAATTGAACTTGAGGTTTTTGTACATGGCGCGCTATGCATGGCCTATTCAGGACGATGTTTACTCTCAGGTTATATGAATAAACGAGATGCAAATCAAGGCGCATGTACCAATGCTTGTCGTTGGGAATATAAAATTCATAAAGCACAAGAAGATGCCAATGGTGACGTAATTCCTGTTCAGCAGATAGAATCATCCAAACAATGTTGTTCCAATAAAGTTGAAGATAATCTGGTTCAAAGTGTTTTAGTACAACGTAATGATGAAGAAATGTTTGCGGCTGAAGAAGATGAACATGGTACTTATTTCATGAACTCGAAAGACTTACGTGCCATTCAACATGTTGATCGTTTGACTCATATGGGAATTGCTTCACTTAAAATTGAAGGACGAACAAAATCCTATTTTTACTGTGCTCGAACAGCTCAAATTTATCGTAAAGCAATTGATGATGCGCTATCAGGTCAACCATTTGACTCAAGTTTAATGGATCAACTTGAAGGTTTGGCAAATCGTGGTTATACAGAAGGATTTTTACGTCGCCATGTGCATAGCGATTACCAAAATTATGAGGATGGTTCATCACATTTCGACTATCAACAGTTTTGTGGTGAGGTAATTGAACGCAACGGAGATTATGTTCGAGTCGAAGTTAAAAATCGGTTTTTACTTGGCGACACTCTTGAGCTCATGACTCCCAAAGGTAATCTTGTCTTCACTTTAACTGAAATGCGTGATTTAAAAGGTCATCCAATCGACAATGCAAAAGGTTCTGGACATATTGTGGAAATCCCACTTTCAGCAGATATCGATATTGCTTATGCCTTATTAATCCGTCATCTTCCACACGCCAAAACGCAGTTAAAAACTGATGCACTTGCATATTCGGCAGATTAAATATGGCGCTATTCATTACCACAGCATGTATCAACTGTGATATGTGCTTGCCAGAATGCCCGAATCAAGCGATTTATGAAGGTGCAAAAATCTACGAAATTGACCCACAACGTTGCACTGAATGTGTCGGCTTCTACGAATCACCCACGTGTATTGCAGTTTGCCCTATTGATTGTATTAAACCTGATCCTTTACACATAGAGAGCAAGGATCAACTGCAAATTAAATTTAATAGCTTAAATTTATTAGGTAATTAGAGGCTTACACAATATAAGTGAATCACTCAATCGCATATCAATCATCGATTATCATCTCTAAAAAGAAAGCAATATTTACGGACTTAGGCAAAACACTGGCACCAAACTTGCTTTTTAGTATTACGTTTTTAACAATTAGAGAAATTTGCTCAGCTTGTTGATTATCATAAGGCTTTTGAAACTGTCGCACCTCATGTTTGAATTCGCCCTCAAGATACACAAATTATCTTTACTCGTACTGGAACACATGCAGAATTATTCAAGTAACATCAATACAAAAAGATTCAGCCGAAAAATTGAATTCTTTTAGCTAGCTCCAATAAATCATCACCATAAAAAAACACCCCAAACCAAAGTTTGAGGTGTGTTTAGAATTTTATTTAGCGAAACAAATTACGCAGCGTAAACTGGGAATCTAGCGCACACTGCTTCAACTTTCGCTTTCACATCAGCAATCACTTGTTCATTACCTTTACTGTCGATAATGTCAGCGATCCAACCTGCAAGGTCACGAACTTCATCTTCACCAAAACCACGAGTGGTTACAGCTGGCGTACCAATACGAATACCAGAAGTCACGAATGGAGAACGTGGGTCATTTGGAACAGCATTTTTATTTACTGTGATATGAGCAGCGCCTAACCATGCATCAGCATCTTTACCCGTTACATCTTCTTGTTTAATTAAAGATAATAAGAATAAATGGTTATCAGTACCACCAGATACAACATCATAACCACGAGCAATGAATACTTCAGCCATTGCTTGAGCATTCTTAACAACTTGCTGTTGGTAAGTTTTATATTCAGGTGCCATAGCTTCTTTAAAACAGATTGCTTTCGCTGCAATCGCATGCATTAAAGGACCACCCTGATTACCAGGGAAAACAGCAGATTGAAGTTTTTTCTCGATTTCTTCGTTTGCTTTAGCAAGGATTAAACCAGAACGTGGACCACGCAGTGTTTTGTGTGTTGTTGTCGTGGTCACATCTGCAATTTGAACTGGGTTAGGGTAAACACCAGCAGCAACCAGACCAGCAACGTGCGCCATATCAACAAACAGGTAAGCACCTACTTTGTCTGCGATATCACGGAAACGCTGCCAATCAACAACACGGCTATAAGCAGAGAAACCAGCAACGATCATGCGTGGTTTGTGCTCTAAAGCCAAACGTTCAACTTCTTCATAATCAATTTCGCCCGTTTCTGGGTTTAAACCATACTGGACTGCATTATAAGTTTTACCAGAGAAGCTAACTTTAGCACCGTGAGTCAAGTGACCACCGTGAGCCAAGCTCATACCTAATACTGTATCACCAGGATTAAGAAGCGCTAAGTAAACTGCTGAGTTTGCTTGTGAGCCTGCATGTGGTTGTACGTTTGCATAATCTGCTCCAAACAACTCTTTCGCACGGTCAATTGCAAGTTGCTCAATAACGTCAACATATTCACAACCGCCATAATAGCGTTTGCCAGGATAGCCTTCTGCATATTTGTTAGTAAGTTTCGAGCCTTGAGCTTCCATTACAGCTTTAGAGCAATAGTTTTCAGAAGCAATTAACTCGATGTGAGCTTCTTGGCGGTCGCCTTCCGAAGCAATCGCTTGAGCTAATTCAGGATCAAATTCAGCAATAGAGATATTGGCAAACATTAGCGGAGGGTCCTATAAATTAGGGCTTTTAAGCCGTGCTAAAGATTGGTGCGAATTATAGCATGAAGTTTACTGTTACAGAGCTTGATATTTATTTAATTATTCGTGAATTTGACTGAATTTAGCTGTTAAGCTATCGATAAAAATTCACAAGAGCTAAATATGTTTTCTTTCTTAAAATTTTGGCATAAAAAAAACAATACTTTTCAAGAAGATTTACAAAAAAATGATTCACCTGATTTAGGTCTTGAAGTTCCAGAAGACTGGAACTTTTATATGTGCCAAATAGATGAAGTTCCTGCAAGTTACTTTCTAAATCTAGCTCTGGCTAAAATTGCCCCTATAACCAATAGATCAACCCTACTTTGGGTTGAAATAAAGATGAACTGCTCAAGAGAGGATGGATTATCTTCAAGTGAAGAATTTGAACATCTCGCTCAAATAGAAGATCACATTATTCCTGCTCTTACAAGCGAACTTGCTATCTTGTATGTTGGTCGTTTAACACATAATCATTTAAGAGATTTATATTTTTATTGTGAAGATGGAACAGATCCAGAACATATCATTAATGAGGTAATGCAGTTTTATCCAGAATATAGTTATAGGTTTGGTCAGAAACTTGATTCAGATTGGTCAACATATTTCAATTATATGTATCCAAGTAAAGAAATTATGCAAACCATTTCGAATCGATCTGTAATTGAAAATCTTCAAAATCATGGAGATAATCTTGAAGTTGCTCGAGCTATAGATCATTGGATATATTTTAAAAATGAAGTGGATCTGAATAAATTTGTGGAAATAATATTATCGTGGGATTTTCAAATAAATCAAAGAAACAAAATAGAGGAATATGATGGTTTTCCATACCAATTACAAATTTCTAAAACTGAATTTGTTGATCAGCAATCAATAGATCACTGTACATTACAGCTTTCGCAATTAGCGAATCAGTTAAATGGTGAATATGACGGTTGGGAAACCGTGGTCATTAAAAAATAGACAGAAAAGCCCAATCCTCAACACACAGAATTGGGCTTTTATAAAACTTAAATTCTTAATTACTAGCAGGCATTACTGATTTGACATCATTCACAATATTTTCAATATTAAGCACATATGCCGTTCCATGATCCCATTCAGGATTTGTTACATATCGAATAGTAGATCCCTTATTAGCTGCATCAAATACTAAAGCATCCGTTGCTTCTTTTGGTACAGTTGTATCTTTTGCTCCCTGATAAATAACAACAGGTTGATTAAGCTTAACTTGTGCAGGTTGAGAATCTTTTTCTAAAAACTCTTTCACCAAAGGTAAAGCCATAAAGTTTGTTTGGGTACGTGGGTAATTTTTCAAATCAACATTTGTTTTTAAATAATTTTGCATCCCGCTAACAAACTCATTGCCTAACGCACCTGAGCAGTTTGACTCAGCTTTACTCGCAATTAAGTCAGTTGGTGATTTAAATACATTTGAATAACTGAATGTTAAATTATTATTTCTTAGACCTGCAGTAATCAATGCAGTAAAAGTATCAAGTTGTGCATAAACTGGAATTTGAAAGTTTACAGGCGCATCTTTTACAGATAGCTCTCCATTTGTTAAAATTGCACCAAGATTAGATGCGGGTGCTACAGCAATCGTTCCTTTATAGTCTAATTTTGCGCGACTCGCATATTGAGCTGCTCCTAATGCGGCTTGTCCACCTTGTGAATGCCCGACCGTCATCCATTGACGTGATGTCATTTTTCCTTGACTAGATAAATATGATCTAGCTGCTACTACAGCATCTGTAATAGAATATGCCTCACTTTTTACATTTAAAAATGGATGAAGTTCACGCCCACTCGGTTCGCCAAGCCCTTCATAATCAGGCGCAACGACAATGTAACCTGCTGCCAAAAATTTACTAATCATTGCATACACATATTCATTAGTCACATTACGACTCGGTGCGCATATATCAGCCACACCAGTTGTTCCATGCGCCCAAGCGACAATTTTCCAACCATCCGCTGGCATCGTCCCTTTCGGAACAAAAACTAAACTTGTTGCCGTCGTTTCTTGACCATTTTGACCTAACATTTTATAAGTCATAACAGAGCTTTCTGACGCTACAAGACTAAAATCACTTTTTGTATATGCTGTTGGCATGCCAACAACAGGGTCTTTGATATTATTTTCAGGAATCTCAGGTTTAGGTACAAAAACTGCCGATTCATTATCGTCGCCACCACAAGCTGTCAAAAACAAAGTCGTGCTCAGCATTGCAACCGTTAATAGTTTAATTTTCATTTAGTTTTTCCTTAACTATCTTCTTTTTTGATTTTGTCCTTAGAGGTTATTTTTCTAAGGCAACTACATCCATAACAATTACGCCTATTACAAAATTGTTTCAAGTATTTTTTTTATATCCTTTTATATTTGTTTTTTATTTGCGCAATACACTACTAATTTATTTAAAATCCAATCAATCTAAGCATGATTAAGCACAGCTCATCCTAAATTTCTTGTAAGATAAAAAGTCTGAGAGACTATCCTACCCAATTAGGTTCAACTTTATGCAAGCCATTATTTTAGATACGGAAACACATACATTAAATGGTTTGCCTATAGAAATTGCTTACGCGCCAATTGAAATTGAGCATGGAAAGCTGAGCTTAGATAAGAAAAAGATTTTTGATCAGCTGTATCAAGTTGGTCAACCTATCTCTTATGCTGCGATGGCGGTGCATCACATATTAGAATCAGACCTAGCTGATCAACCTTTTTACAGTGAGTTTCAACTGCCTGAACAAACCCAATATATTATAGGTCATAACGTTGATTACGATATTACAGCTATTGCAAAGTGCGGCGTAGATACATCAAAAATTAAACCAATTTGCACTTTAGCACTTGCACGTCGTGTTTGGGAAAATGCGGAAGCACATAATATTTCTGCCTTAATTTATCTCATCTCCAAGGGGAGTGATAAAGCTAGAGAAATGCTCAAAGGTGCTCATAGAGCTGATGCTGACATTATTTTAACAGCTAATATTTTGATGCATATCATTCATCAATTAAACATTGAAAATATTGAACAGCTTTATATAGCTTCAGAAGAAGCTCGTATTCCGAAGAATATTACTTTTGGTAAACACAAAGGTACTGCGATTCAAGATCTTCCAGCGGATTATATCCAATGGCTTTTACGCCAAGACGATCTTGATCTCTATTTACGTAAGGCATTGGAAACAAAATTAGTTAGATAAGCCCTCTTAGAAAATTTTTTAAATTATTTTCCAGTCATTTCAATCAAGACAATGATATTTAATAAATTGTTAATATTATTGTCATTTTTTAACCTTATCTTAATCCTCATGCTAGATCTTGGGCTTGTGGGGATTAAGAAATGTCTAATTTTTTCAAAACGGAACTCGGGCAAAATGCCCTGCAACAACGTGATAGTGCTTTAACTCCACGGCAGCGTCGTTTATTGCTTTTGATTGATCATGAAGATTTTCAAGAACTTGATCATGGATATAAAGAAAGAATAGCACCTACGGAATTAGTTCAACAACTGATTGATATGGGCTTATTAGCACATCAACAACCCGAATCCATACATATTGAAGAAGAAGTCACATCAGAAGAGAATAATACTTCTACGATAATCTCACACATTCAACCAGATCAAAATAAAAACATATCTAATCCAGCAGAAAATCTTGAAGCAGAAATTATTACCTTAGAAAAACTTCCTTTTATTGAAATCCAACAAGTTATGATTCAAACCTTAACAACTTATTGTGGTTTGATGGCGAGACCATTAATACAAAAAATACAGATAATCAAAAACCTACAGCAATTAAAAGCTTGCCAAATGCAATGGATTACTTTTCTACAAGAATCACGAATTCCGCCAGCCCAATTGAATCAAACATTGAAGTTGATTAATTATTCAGTACAGCATTTGCAAACATAATTGAAATATTTTGGCAATTAAAGTTCAAAATCGTTGTTTTAATAAACAATAGATCATATTGATTGCGTCTTTATATTTACCTATATGTATTTTTTGCCTATGATGTGCCACAGATGTATGCGCTCATAGCTCAACTGGATAGAGTACAGGTCTCCGAAGCCTGTGGCGTGGGTTCGAGTCCCGCTGAGCGCACCATTTAATATATTTTTAAATTTAAAATAATTTTAATAAGCTTGTCTATCTGACAGGAATTTAACGGGATTAGTAAAAACACTTGGAAGATTGAAAAACCAAAATGGTAATTGCAATCCAAATATAAAATACTCTACTAAACCAAGCATAAGATCTCTTCTAGAACAAAATGAAATGAGTAGAAAAAATTAAGATAATTCTGATGTTACTTAATATTTATAAAAAATCTCTAACCAATTGATAAAAATTGAAAATTTTATAGCTTTACATTTTTTAATTTTAAACCGTATCTAATCTAATAAAATAGGCTTAGATTTACACATCCTATTTCTTAATGGTGTTTTTTGAAAATTAATCAAATTATCCTTCAGGACGAAAAATTGAATTTACATAAGCTTGTCAAAGTTAAAGATACTCTCCTTGACTCAGCTAAAAAAATGCATGTTTCAAATTGGTTGTGGATTTATGAAGAATCATCTATGTTCTTTAATTTTGAGATATGGGAGGAGTTAGATAATGCTTATTTAAATAAAATAATATGGTATAAAAATACTTACTTTAAAGTCATAAAAATTAATAAAAATAGTCAGATTAGATACTCTTAAATACCATAAAATTACACTAATGTTAATCTTTTATTTTTATTAAACATTAGACTTCCTTCATAAATCATTTTTCAATCAATTTAATTGTTTATCTTTCACCCAATCTAAATTGTATATGCCAGCA
>NZ_NHRQ01000024.1:0-41900 GCF_002165335.1 Acinetobacter sp. WCHA29 | reverse complement strand
AAGCTAACGGAGGCAAACCACCTTTGATGGCTGCTTAACCTCTACTTTTAAATTCAGTTATTTATGGGAGGATTACCGGTGCAGTTGGTTTTGGCGGCATGTTCTCTGTTTATAGTTATGTATCTCCAATTTTAACTGAATATACACACGCCGATATTCGTATCGTCCCGATTGCGCTAGCCATTTGGGGTGTTGGTATGGTGATTGGAGGTCTCGTTTCAGGCTGGCTAGCAGATAAAAGCCTATTTAGAACGATGATTGGAATTTTGGTGAGTTCTGCACTCGCCTTTGTACTTGCAAGTTTTATGATGTCTAATCTCTATACTGCGATTACAGCCTTATTTCTGATTGGTTTCACTGTGATTGGATTAGGTGGCGCATTACAAACACATTTAATGGACATCGCAGGCGATGCACAAACATTAGCGGCATCATTAAATCATTCCGCATTTAATTTAGCCAATGCCTTAGGCGCATTTCTTGGAGGATGGGTACTTAGCCATAATATGGGTTGGTTAGCACCGATCTGGGTGGGTTTTGTTTTAAGCCGGGGTGGTTTGGCAATTCTGCTCATTGCACTGGCGTATGCAAAATACTCACAGAAAAATGAATCTGTCGTTTTAATGACAGATTGATCAGTTTATCGATATGAACTGATCAATTTATTGAGTTGTTGGTTATGCCATTTAGATAAGAATAACAAGGCTGCGATCGCTCCAATTAAGGCAAAAAACATATCAGATTGAGTGTCCCATTCATATCCTTGTGTACCAAGAAACTCTTGCGCACCTTGTCCAAGCGCTAATGCAGCTGCCCATTCAATCAACTCATAAGTCGCACTAATGGCTAGTACAATACAGATCACAATAAAACTAAGCATTTTCCCTTTGGCTAAAATCTGATGTCGAATCAAAATTTCCCGTGCGGCTATGGCAGGCACAAAACCCTGCATAAAATGTCCAATCTTGTCATAAGGATTTCGATCTAAACTGAACCATTGAGCGATCTCAAAACCCAAAGGTACCCGTGCATAGGTATATGCTCCACCTACAATTAAAACAATGGCGTGCAAGAAAATTAAGCTATACAAAAGATTGGTGAGGGGAAATGTTTTATAGGTGTAAATCAATAATGGAACAATAATTAAGACAGGCAAAACCTCCATCAACCACGTACCACGGTCAAATGGATGAATACCTGAAATGATTAAAATCAACATAAGAATAAATGCCGCACAACACAACATCAGTTTTTGACTCATATAATCTCCTCTAATTTTATTATTTTGTCTTAACATGACTCGATTCTTAAAATTGATCCTCAACTCTATTTTTCATTAAACTTGACAATATACTTGAGGTTTATTCGGATAATTTTTCACCACAATGCGGACAGTAATGATATTTCTTTTTTTCCTGTTGCTGATCTTCAAGCAGCTTCTCCCTAACCAACTGGATGATAATTTCATGGGTCTGCTCTTTTGGCAAACCCACTTTTTTCCGAATTCGTTCAATTTCAACTTGGTCATGCAACAAGTCCAGCTCATCGGCTTGCAAGGCTTCACGAAACTCCTGTTCCAGTCTTTGATTGCGCTGGTTTAATTCATTTGCAAGACCTGAAGCCAAAATACCTGCAGGCAAAGCTGCAATACCAACACCTAGAATAGTAATAAACGCACCTAGTATTCGACCCAAATTGGTTACAGGTGTTACATCACCATAACCCACTGTTGTCAATGTAACAACCGCCCACCACATTGCTTTTGGAATTGAGCTAAATGCTTCAGGCTGAGCTTTATTTTCCACCACATAAATTGCGGATGCCGTCATCACAATCATAATGACCAAAATGAAAATAACTGCTTGGAAAGAACCTTTTTCTCGTTGAATTACCCTTAATAATATCTGCAATGACACAAAATAACGGGTTAGTTTGAGTAATCGGAATAGTCGTAAGACCCGTAGAAAACGCAAATCGATATGCACAAAGAAGTTCAAGTACGCAGGTAAAATCGCCATTAGGTCAATAATCGCCCCACCACTTTTCATCCAGCGAAACCGTTGTTTCCATGCTGATTCCTGTGGATTTTTCTCAACGATGCTCCATAGCCTTAATAAATACTCTCCACTAAAAATAAGAATTGAGAGATTTTCAAAAATATCGAAATAAGACTGATACAGCTTATACAAGTCATTTACTGACTCCAGTAGCACCGCTGCAACGTTGGCAATGATCAGGGAAATCAGTACATAGTTTACACAGGTACTTACTTTACTTTTATAGTCATCATCATGCAGATTGTTATAAACAAACCGTCTTAGGCGTTGCCATGAAAATTGAGCCATACCATATTTATCGTTATATAAATCAAGCTAAAATGTATCATGTTGCCTGAGCGTTTGATAAGTCATTTCTATTTCAGGCCACCTCACACTTTATGAATAATAGGAAAGTGGCTTTGTGATGAGTCAATATCATCATCCTTGTGGTGATTGGCGGACTGTGGTGGAAAGTGTTGGGCTATTGGTGATTAAATATAAGGAACATTCTGTACGAATAGAAATGTTCCTCTAAATTTAAATACCCAAATGTAGAACATACAAACTATTATTAGAATGAATGATCTTCTGCATAAGTTCTGCCAATATTTTAAATTGTCCTATCACGTCACTCTTTTGCATAATGATTTTTTCATAACCTGCTGTTTCTCGTAAAATACGATCAACATTTTTATTTGGGTCAATCACATCATCATATGCATGAACAAAAGTATATGCGCCTGTTAACGTTAAAACTTTTGGTGATAACTTTAAAACATTAACTAGACTAGAAAACAATTGAAATGCTTCTTTAGCCCCATCTCCATCAATCACTGTTACACCATAATAATTTAACCCAGTATGCCTAACTTTTAAACTTGGATTATAGGTAGGTATCCATTTTAAAAAATCATTAAAATAAACAATAAGATCATCATGGATTGAAATATCATAAGAAACCTTACCGACTAGCTCGCAGCAATCATCATAAGAGAATTCATTTTTATTCAATAAAACAAAATCATGTAGTAGTGGCATAAATAGAACCTCAGTTTAAATGGTAGTTTTCTCTATCAGTCAAAGCTTTCCACTCTTCATGGCTATAAAGCTTAAGATTCTTCAGTTGAGTACCTACTAATAAAAAGCGATCGTCCCATGTCAGTACTTCTCTACAGTCTTCTAAATTTTTGTTTGAAAAACAAGGAAATAAAGTCGGATTAAAATATATTAATCCAATTTCAAGTAAATGCTTAATCTCTTTAGGATTTTCAGGAATAGAGTGAAATACGGGTATATTTTCTATTAATTTGCGAGCAATTTCATGAGGTTCAGAATCTAAATCATCCAAATACCATTTTTGGTCATCACACCTCCATAAATAAGCAGTAAAACCATTTTGCTCAATCAGTAATGTCTCTGTAATTGCATTTGGTTCCTCATACCAAACAGAAAATGCTAAAGTTTTTGTCGGAATAATTGAAAATTTTGGCGGTTTTAAATAAGGATAATCCTTTAACATTAAAGAAACTAAATCTTTAATTGCTATTTCTAGATCCTCAACCTTCTGATTTTTATGGATAATGTTAACTAGTTCAGAAATATTATCTCTTATCGTCAAAATACTTTTCATTTTATAAAAAATAAGGGCTGATTACTCAGCCCTTATTTTAGCTTTTTGCTCAAACAAAGCATAGCTTTGTTCTTGCGCTAGGGAAAAGCCTTTCGGCTTTTCTTGATCCTAGCTCATTAAGTCAATTGAGCAGCTTGGATTTTCTTGGTGTCAACTTGATCAGCTTCTTTTGTATATTCACTCATCTTGTCGAAGTTCAAGTATTTGTAGATGTCAGCAGAAGCGCTGTCAATTTGTGACGCGTACTGTTGATATTCTTCTGGGCTTGGTAATTTACCAAGAACAGCAGCGACAGATGCAAGCTCAGCAGAAGCTAAGTAAACGTTTGCACCTTGACCTAAACGGTTCGGGAAGTTACGAGTAGATGTCGATACACATGTCGTGTTCGGTGCTACACGTGCCTGGTTACCCATACACAATGAACAGCCTGGCATCTCAGTACGCGCACCAGCACGACCATAGATGTTGTACAAGCCTTCTTCCATCAACTGGTGCTCATCCATACGTGTTGGTGGAGCCAACCATAAACGAGTAGATAATGAACCACCAGGTACCTTGTCAAGTAACTGACCAGCTGCACGGAAATGACCGATGTTGGTCATACAAGAACCAATGAATACTTCATCAATCTTGTCGCCTTGAACGTCAGAAAGAAGTTTTGCGTCATCTGGATCGTTCGGGCAGCAAAGAATTGGTTCTTTGATGTCAGCTAGATCGATTTCGTAAACTTTTAAGTATTCAGCATCAGCATCAGCTTTTAACAAGCTTGGGTTGTCTAACCACTTCTGCATGTTTTCAGCACGACGAGCAAGTGTACGTGCATCGCCATAACCTTCTGCGATCATCCACTTCAACATCGTGATGTTAGAACGTAGGTATTCAGCAACTTTCTCTTCAGAAAGCGTGATTGAACAGCCAGCAGCAGAACGTTCAGCAGATGCATCAGAAAGTTCGAATGCTTGCTCAACAGTCAAGTCATTTTCCATTTCTGTTAAGTCGATCTCAAGGATACGACCAGAGAAGATGTTTTTCTTACCTTTCTTCTCTACAGTTAAGTCACCAGCTTTGATCGCGTAGTAAGGAATCGCATGTACAAGGTCACGTAAAGTGATACCAGGCTGCATTTTACCTTTGAACTTAACAAGTACAGACTCAGGCATGTCAAGTGGCATAACACCAGTTGCAGCTGCGAACGCAACAAGACCAGAACCCGCTGGGAATGAAATACCGATTGGGAAACGAGTATGTGAGTCACCACCAGTACCTACTGTATCTGGAAGTAACATACGGTTTAACCAAGAGTGGATAATACCGTCACCAGGACGTAAAGATACACCACCACGGTTCATGATGAAGTCAGGTAATGTATGGTGAGTTGTTACGTCAACTGGTTTTGGATAAGCAGCAGTGTGACAGAAAGACTGCATCACTAAGTCAGCTGAGAAGCCCAAGCACGCTAAATCTTTTAACTCGTCACGAGTCATAGGACCAGTTGTATCTTGAGAACCAACAGTTGTCATCTTAGGTTCACAGTAAGTACCTGGACGGATACCTTGACCTTCAGGAAGACCACATGCACGACCAACCATCTTCTGAGCTTGTGTAAAGCCTTTACCAGTGTCAGCAGGTTGTACTGGAGTACGGAATAAAGTAGAAGGTGCAAGACCTAATTCTTCACGTGCTTTCGCAGTTAAACCACGACCAATGATCAAGTTAATACGACCACCAGCACGTACTTCGTCTAAAAGTACAGGCGTTTTAAGCTCAGCTTCTGCAATTTGTGCACCGTCTTTGAATGCAGTAACTTTTGCAGCAGTATGATCAATTTTCAATACAACTTCGTCGCCCATGTTCATGTTCGCAACGTCGATTTCTACAGGTAATGCACCTGCATCTTCCATTGTATTGAAGAAAATTGGAGCGATTTTAGAACCTAAGCACACACCACCATCTTTTTTGTTTGGAATGTGCGGAAGTTCGTTACCGAAGAACCAAAGTACAGAGTTAGTTGCAGATTTACGGCTTGAACCCGTACCAACAACGTCACCAACGTAAGCAACTTGGTTGCCTTTCGCGATTAATTCTTTGATTTGGTTTAATGGACCAACTTCACCTGGTTTTTCAGGGTTGATACCGTCACGCTCGTTTTTCAACATTGCATTTGCGTGTAATGGGATATCTGGACGGCTCCAAGCGTCTTGAGCTGGAGACAAGTCATCAGTATTTGTCTCACCTGTTACTTTAAACACAGTGATTTTGATTTCTTCTGGAACGTCAGCACGGCTTGTGAACCATTCTGCTTCAGCCCAAGATTGTAAAACAGCTTTAGCCGCAGCATTGCCTGCTTTTGCTTTGTCTGCTACGTCATGGAATGCATCAAATACTAGAAGAGTTTTCTTCAATGCTTCTGCAGCTAATTCAGCAAGCTCAGCATTGTCAAGAAGTTCAACTAAAGGAGCTACGTTATAACCACCAAGCATCGTACCTAGTAAGTAAACTGCACGCTCTTTAGTTACAAGTGGAGAAGTTGCTTCGCCTTTTGCTAGAGCAGCCAAGAAAGCAGCTTTAACATATGCAGCTTGGTCAACACCTGCTGGAACACGGTTTTCAAGCAAATCTACTAAAAATGCTTCTTCGCCTGCTGGTGGATTTTTTAATAAAGTTACAAGTTCAGCAGTTTGAGCATCATCAAGCGGCTTCGGTGGGACTCCGAGTGCGGCACGTTCTTCAACGTGTTGGCGGTAAGCTTCTAGCACAGTGTTATTCCTCTTTTTTAAAAAATTACTTGTAAGTTCCAGCTTGCTACAAGCTTTACAAGTAATATGGACAGCAAAATTTTACTAGACTTCGCGTTAAAAGTTAATGCAACTACCGTATTTCTACGTGATGCCCATTATTTTATAGCGAAATGTTCATCTCTTTTGAATACCGCTTTGGTCTTAGATCAAAGCTTAATAAAACAACAAATTACATGCATAAAAAACGACAACTGATGTGTCTTTCAAATGAACCTATTAAAATGATTTATAGTTTGGTAGCTGGTCATGTGGTGTAGCCAAGCATTGTTCAGTAAATTTCTGTTTCAACTGTTCACGTTCTGCATCAGGATTCGCCTTCAGTTGGTCGATTGGCATTGCATATACCGTTTCAATAATTTCAAAGATAAATTTACGTGTTGTTTCATCTTCAATTTTATCTGCATGTTCTTTTGCTTGCTTTTGTTCAATGCCATTTTGACGGTCCAAAGTAATTGAACGCGCTGCATTGCCCACACTGACACAATAACCATGCCACTGTTCTGCTGGAGTTAATTGCTTTTTATCTGCACAACCAACTAGCACCAAACCTATTGCAATCAAAAAAACTTTTTTCATCATCGTACTGCGATTAATTTGATGCACACATCATACTGAAAGTTGTTCATTTTGCAAAAAAAGAAGCGTTTAAATCCGTATGAGCTGCAATAAAATAATACAAATCATTTACTGCAACGCATGCTATTACCCATTTTCTGACATTTACCGCCTGTAGAAGAAAGATAGGTTGTGCCAGCAACTAAATTATAAGGTTTACCTTTCGTATCCCAACATCTTACACCATTGCAATTCTTCACAGGGATCAGTGCTTCGCTAGCAGCTGTAATGGTTGCATTTGAGGTTGCAGTAGTTGTACCTGTTGATTTCACTGTTTGGGTTGTTACCGTTGGAACATTTTTTTGTTCTTTGTTATTGGGCACGGAAACATTTATTTCACTGGGAGTTGTCACTGTTGCATTTACATTTTTTTTAGTTGGATCAAGTTGAGGTTCCTGTTTCTGAGTTGGAGGTGGTGTTGCTGAATATGTTGTTACACCACGTGCGTCAACCCACTTATAGTATTCTTTAGCATTTGCTTGGAATGTAAAGCTGAGTAATATTAAGCCTATAGTTGCCAAAAGTTGACTTAAAGTGACAGGTTTCATCCACTCCCTCCAAAAAATGTCATTAATCTATATATTTATCAATAGCTTATTTTTATTTTAGCATATTTTTAAAAATACCCAGCATAAAAAAACCTGCTTTATTCTCATAAAACAGGTTTTCTAAAAAAGCTTTAAAAACGCCAATTATAGAATACGTCAATGGCTCTCTCTAAAGATTGACTTGCTTCTAAGTATAAACGGCGATTCATTTGATAACGCAAGGTCAATTTATTTACAGGTGTAAATACGCCTATGCCATAACGAATAAACAGGTCTGGCGTGATATAGCCCGTTAAACTCACTTGGGTGTCATCACCTGTACCCTGTGCATCAAGTGCTAAACCACTGAGACCAAATGTCCGACCAATCTGATTCGTTAACGCCCGTGTTCCTCCTAAGCCCATACTGATGCCTGCGGCTGCAATGGTATTGTTTACATCAGATTTAAAGCCTTCTGTATTACTTAGGCCGCTACTTCCTTCATTGATACGACCTGTGACCAATGCATTCAATGCTTCTTGTTCAGATAAACCTGCATCATTATAAATTTGAACATTTGGAACGGTTGCTGTCCCAGTCACACGTAAACCAACCATACTACCTTGGACTGATTTATTCGCATCAATATCAAGTGTTGGATTCGCAAGTGGACCGTTAAAACGTGCAATTGCGCGGTTCAAATCTAAGCTTTGACCATAAGCTTCAATCTTCACTTTCTGACTTACACCAATCGCACCATTTGCTCGCATTGCAGTTTCTAAACCACGTTGTGATAAATGCAAGCGACCAACCAATGGAATATTACTTTCAAAACCTTGGAAGATCACTTGATTGCCCAATGTCAGAGTCATATCCGCGCGAATATCCCACGGTTTAGCTGCTTTCAATGTCGAAAGTAAATCTTGTCCTTGCTGTACGACTCGTACATCTGGTGAAATATTTACAACTGGTGCAGTAGTCTCTGGCATTGAAATACGCGCGCGAGGAACATCAATTGACCCTTTCAAGCTTAAGCGCTGATCAAATGGATAAACATCGAGGCTTAAATCAGGCTGGACAATTGCAGTGATCATCGGTGCCTGACGAATCAATAAGTTATCACCTTTTAAGGTTAATGCCAGATGGGGTTCCTCTTTCCAGTCAAAACTACCTTTTAATCGCCCAACCCCTTGTCCACTGTTGAACGCACCATCAATACTGGCTGAATCTTGTCGAATAGACGAATAAAGCTGAATGTTGTTTAGATTTACAGGCAGTGAAATCATACTAATTGCGCCATTTTTTAAGCGCATTTCACCTGTAAATTGTGGTTGAGTCAGTGTGCCATTAATTTTTCCAGCCAGTGCAAGCGTGCCCGCCATTGAACGCACATCTTTAATAAATGGCTTGAATACTTTGAGTTGTACATTATCAAAAGCAACTTCACCACGCATTGGCATTCCATTTTGAAATGGATTCACGATCACGTTAGCGTAACCTGTACCAATGTCCGGTGTTTTCATATCCACACGGAATAATAAGCCATCATTGACACTTTTCGCGATTAAGCTCAATTCATCATAGCTGACTGTGGTCGCAATATCTTGAGGATCATCAGGTGCAAGGCCCAATGCTCCTTTACGAGTGACTAAACTTGCATCTAGTTTTGGGCGACTACCTTTAGCCCACGAAGCTTGAGCATAACCATTCAGTTGACCAGTAACTGCTAAACCTTCTGGCATAAATACCGCAAAATCATTTAAATCTAGATTTTTAGTAACAACTGAAAAATTACCTTTATTTTGGCTAATACGTGCCGATTGATCTAAACAAACCTGACTATGCAGACTTTGCCAACAATGCTGTCCAATATAAAGTTCAGACTGGGCTGTAGAATAAATGATCGCTGCACTTTGATTTTGTACTAAATCAATACGACGTGATTTAAAGTGACCTTTTTGTAATTGTCCTAACCATTCATTGTTCTGATTGAAACCACCTGCAAGCTGTACATAAAAATTAGATTGGCGATTATTACTTTCAACTTTTAATATATGTGCTTTGCGCGTGCCGCCTAAGTTAATCGTTGCATTTTCTATTTCACGATTACCACTACGTAAACGATCAACTTTGGCAACTAATAATGTAGGTGTTGCTTCAGAAGTCGGCAATTCACCCTGAATACGCAGTGATTTAACACTTGCCACATCCTTGAATGCGAAATTATCCACGGCAATATTTGCAGTTGCTTTTAAACGTGGTTGTGATTGAACGTTTAAAACGCCGTAGGCACGACCTTGCAAACCTGGATAAAGCTCATACAAGGCTGGAGCATTTAGTTTCACTCTTAAACTTTGTGCATTGCCCGTGGCTTGTAACTGGTTCTGAGCATAGGCAAAAAATAAGTTATTGGCTTCAAACTGTTGCGGTAAAAAACCTTTCTGGTTGGAGTCTAACAACAAAGTAAGGTTACCACGACCACGAACAGGTTTATTATTCAGAAAACCTGCCGCGTTTAAATCTCGAATATCGATGCGCTTCAGCTTTTCAGACCAAACACCTTGTGTTTTAACATGCCCTGAGAGTTCACCTTTAAGTGTTGAAACAAAATACTGTGGTTTGAAGCGTACTAAAGATGCATTGATATCCCAACCAAGTTTATCTTTTAGGTTCACAGCACCTGTAGCAAAAATCTTACCTGCCACGCCATCATGTTTTAACTCATTAATTTTTATATATTCTGGTGTTCCTGCTACGTTGATTTTCAACAGTCCATTGCCTTGATTTAATGCATTTAATGAACCGTTGTAATCAACTGCAAAACTTTTAAAACCTCCACCAGACTTCTGATCATTAAACATTAAAGCGGCTGTACTTTTGCCTTTTAATGCAACGGTTTCTATACGATCTGACTGAACAATTTGACCTTTTAAATCAATACGATCAAATTGAATGATCTGTCGATTCGGTTTTGCAAAACCAGTTGCTTTAATATCGCCATTTAATAAATTAACAGGTGCAGTAGCAACGACTGTTTGTGGATTAAAATTCTTGGCTTTAAGCTGAGCCTGCCAGGCTAACTGTTGCTTTTCAGTAGGTAGTTTAACTTTTGCTCGCCCAGATAAACTCCCTTTCGCAGCCTGATAACGAAAGTTTTCAACATTCAGTAGATTTGATTTTATATCAAGACGGGCATCATATTTACCCGTTGGTAATAATGCTTTCTCATGAGGTTTCACTGTTGTAGAAACATAGATATCTTGTTGACCTTGTTTTAAGGCGATGTCGGTATGACCGTCTTCGCTAGTCAACCAACCAATATAAGGAACTGCCCGATCTATATTTTTCCATGCCACATTTAATAGCATCGGCTGTGGTTTGTGATCTTTCGATGCAGCTTGATTGAGTTTAACAGCCCAAGTTTCATATTGATCAAAAGCAAGCTGTGCACTTAAAGCTAAACCTTTTTCCATAGACCCAGATGAACTTAAATGAGCATCTAAATTAGGCGGTAAAAAATCCTTTGCAATTTGCGGAACAGTTTTATCTTTAGGGTTTAAATGATCCAAACGACCTTGAATATCCCATGAAACATGCTCATGCCAATTGACTAAACCTTTGAGCGCAATAGATCCACCCATTAACTGACCATTAAAGTCTTGAATATTCAATTGATTCTTTAGATCTGTCTCCATTAAAGCATTGTATTTACCTTCGGGGATTTGCTCACCTGTCAAATCGGTATCTAGATTTAAAACCAATTTTCGAATATCGCCGCTAAATCTTGCAACACCATCTTTGGCAAATAATTTCTGTTCTTGCAACAAAGGTAAATGATAATTTTTAAAAAGCAGTTCGCCTTGCATCGGTACGTGATCACGCACTGGGTGTATAACAGCCCAACCTGTTAATAAATCTGGGGTCTGTGTTGCGATACCTGCTTTTAATGTATCTAAAGATCCCGCTGCAACAACTTTAATAGTATGAATATTTAAACTTTTTAACGATGGAATAATTAGATCTGCTTTCGCATTAATTGGATATTTACCACTAAAATCCATTTTCCCTGTGGCGTGTTGGACTGCCAAATATCCCATATCCATTTTAGAATCCTTAAACTCTAATTTGGTTCCAGACCATAGGGCATCTTTCAAGTAAATATCATTAAAACCAACTTTCGATGTTTGAGTTTTAATCTCAAGATGATCAAGAGTTGCTTCATCTACACGCAATACGAATGGAAGTTTGATTGCATCAAAGGCAAATGGTTTACCTGAAGGCGATTTTTTGTTGATCACTTTCAGATTACGTACATCAGCATGACTTAAATGTATTTCTTTATTTAAGATTGCGCGCCAACCAAGAGAAACATCGGCACGATCCAAAGTAACATCCACAGCTTTTAATTGAACTAAAACATTCTTAAGGATGATTCCTCTGAGTAAATTTCCACCCTCATATTCATAACGAATCATTTTTTGGCTTTGCAGTACCCGATCTAATAAAAAACGACTGCCTTTGTCGGTAGAAATCATAACGATTAAAGAGCTAACCAATAACAGAAGTATGACCGACAAAATTAAAGCAACACTTCTCACGATGCGTCGTTCTGGTCTTGGTCCAACTGGTGGCGTTAGTTGCGGTTCTACTTCCGTCATAATCAACCTAAAATTGTTTGAGCTTTTCTAAAGGATGTTTTTAAATTATTAAAGCTGTGAGCCGATGAAAAAATGTAATCGGATCGGGTTATTGTCATTGGAAATACCAGATGCCACATCAAGCCGTATTGGTCCTATTGGTGATCTCCAACGGATACCAACACCAATACTATATTCGGTTGGGTTACTAAACTGTTTGTCATATGAATTACCAAAATCAGAGAAAATTGCTGCTCGCCAACCATCTTTAAACTGATAATTGTACTCTAAAGATCCTACGCCTAAAGCTTGTCCACCGATTTTAAAACCGTTCTCCTCTGGCGAAAGACTTTTGTAATCGAAACCGCGTAAGGACTGGTCTCCACCTGTAAAGAAACGGAGATTATAAGGCACTTTTTTAAAATCATCTGTGAAAATATAACTGGTGTCAGCTCTACCTACAAATTGGTGATTTTCATTTTCACCCAATGAATAAATAAAACGCCATCCACCTGTCAAAATTGCCATATTTGCATTTGATAATAATGACTCTGTCCCTAATTCAAGCTTGTAGGTTTGCTTAAAACCTTTGGTTGGATTCAAGAGGGAATTACTATTGGTCTTAGAAAGTTCATATCCAAATAACAAGGATTCTTGTTCCGAATCAATCCCTGATACTTTAAAAGCGTCAGGTAATTCATTGATATCAATATCACCTTTTTTAGTTAGGCGATCTAAACGGTAACGTAAACCAATGATGTGTTGCCAATCACCCAAAGGATTTTTAATAACACGTTCACCACCTAAAACAGCGGACTCAACCAATAAATTAATATCTGGGCCAATGTCATTGCGCTCTTCACGCTCGTAACCACCGACAACATTAAAATAATCATTTAACGGATGTTTATAAGGAATGCTATATCGCCCATCTATAGATTGACGAATTTGCGACACCTCAATGTTGGCATCAAATGCATGACCATACTTATTTACAATTGCTCGTCTGTATTGACTACGCACACGAGCACCCGTGTCTGTACCGTAACCAATACCAGTTTCTAAACTATTCAAGCGGTCGGCATTAAGCGTTACTACGACTGGAATTTTTTTCTCAATTCTCGTTTGCTCTTCTAATTTCTGGCGTTCATCTTCTTCATCATCATGTTCATGTGATAAGGGCATAGAGCGTGCTAGAGCATAGGCTTGAGGGGGTTGACCTCCAGAGAATTGTGTTTCATCAACGACATTTTGCGTCACTTGTTGTGCAGAAGTTACTTTTTGTCTTGCCAATTCTGCTTTCTGTTGACTATTTAGCAATTGAGATTGTTGGATTTTCTGTTGATCGACTAAAGCTTGAAGATCTGGCGCTAACTCTAAAGTAGGCTGAACTGGATTAGGTTTAATCGTATCTACCAATGTGTAATTAAAGTAACGTGTATTCGTTAAGTTATTTGCTAAGGCATTTACACGCCAAAATGCATAGTCATCACCCTCTTTCCAAGGTGCCAAACTATCTAAAACTTTTTGAGTTAAAGGCAATGGCTTAGTTGGATCACTCATACGATACTCAACTTGTTTAAGTTTATATCGCTCGCCCGTCTCATATTTTAGATTAATTTCAGCTACTTTTTCTGGCTGGGTAATTTTGACATCATGTAAACGCCAATAACTATCAAAAAAACCGTTATCCGATGCGGCATTCACTATCTTTGTTTTTGTTGTTTCATATTTACCGTGATTAAAGATATCCCCTTTGTCTTGTTCTGGGATCAAGCGTAAAACTTGGAAGTGAGGCAGGTTTTCACCCGCACCAGAAAATTCAATATTTTGCTCTTTAATACTGACGGGTTCATTCGGTGTGACAATGACTTTAACTTTATTATCACTTACCCTTTCAAATTTATACGTGGCATTATAATAGCCTACAGCTTGTGCAGCCTGATTGGTCAACACTCTTAACTGAGGTAAAGCGGTGTTAAAGTCTTCAAAAGATTCTTGAGTAAAACTTGATAGTTTGGCTTTTATATTTGCAGCCAACGCAGCAGGTGCGCCAGTTACATCAGCGGTAATACGCGGAATTTTCTCTGCGCCCATCAAGTTATCTGGGTGAAAACGGTTCCATATTTTTCGAAAGAATCCGACTTTTTCTTCAGACTGCTCACTTTGTGTTTGAAACTCTGGTAATGTTCTACCTGTTTCATTTGCTTCAACGACAATCTTACTGTCGGTTTGAATATCTTGCATCAGCCGATTAATATCCACTGGAGCCTTAGTAATTTCTATCAGTTCAGGCTGTGAAATGTCTTTAACAACTGTTGGTGGATTTTTTGACGTACTTTCTCGATAAGCTTGGGCCTCATTTTTTGCATTCTCAGCCTCACGAAAAATTTCATTCGCCATTGTTTGGTCAACAGGGATAACTGGCAAATTTTCTAAATTATCATCAAGCTGAATCGGTTTTAATTCATTAATCTGATTATTAGACTGCTCTTGCTGTTTCAATGCCAACAAGCTGTCTTGTTCGGCTTGATTAGCAAGAGACTGATTTGTACTGCTTGATAAAACAGTTGATGTATCCTCAGTACTTTGATCAGATTTAACTTGATTCAAAGACTGTTGGTCTACGGTTTTATTATTTGATGTATCTGTTAATTGTTCTTGCGCACAAGCAGCTGATATACAAGAAGTAATTAAAAAAGTGCTACAAATAAGTTTAGGAAAGCTCTGCATTTTAAATATTAAATGCATAGAATGAACCAACGTTAACTGTTTAAAATTAGCTTTAGATGACATGTAGAACTCTAAACTTATTTTTAATTTATCATTTGTGACTGGTGAAAATACTTCAAATCTTTGATTTTCATCCAATCAAATATCAAAGTATCATACATGCATTTTGTAGCATTTTTACAGTACGTCACATTTTTTTATAAAACACAATCAAGTGAACACACAATGAAACAAGATGAGCGCTTAATGACATCACGTCGGTTTGCACCGATGTTTTTCACTCAGTTTTTTGGAGCCTTAAATGACAATGTTTTTAAGCAAGCTCTACTTTTAGTGATCACTTATGGTTGGATCCAGCAACAAAGTGCCCCCGTCAGTACACTCAATAATCTAGCTGCCTTATTATTTATCTTGCCTTACTTTTTCTTTTCTGCAACTGCTGGGCAAATTGCTGATAAATATGAAAGATCTCAACTCATTCGCTTTATAAAAATATTAGAAATTATCATTATGTTGATTGGAACCGCAGGGTTCTTGCTTGGAAATTTATGGTTACTACTTTTTGCATTATTTCTGATGGGGACGCATTCAACTTGTTTTGGTCCAATCAAATATGCAATTTTACCAGAAATTCTAAAACAAGAAGAATTGATGTCTGGCAATGCACTTTTCCAATCAGGTACATCGATCGCAATATTATTAGGAATGATTCTTGGAGGTGCAGTTATTGCATCATCGGAAGGAAACTTATTGTGGATTAGTGTCACTGTTATCATCATAGCTTGCTTAGGCTATTTATGTAGCCGATTTATTTTACCGCAAAAGGTTGCAGCCCCAGATTTACAAATTGATTGGAATTTTTTTCGTACAAGTTTTCAAACTTTAAAATATGCTAAAAGCCTTCCGATCATATTTATTGTTTTGCTCGGTAATTCTTGGTATTGGTTTTATGGCGCAACCTATTTAACTCAAATTCCTCAATTGACCCAACAAAACCTGCATGCTTCTGAAAACGTTGTCAGTTTACTTCTCACCTTTTTCTCTGTTGGCATTGGTGTAGGTTCATTACTGTGCAGACGTATCGGTGGTACAGAGATCAATATTAAAATGGTACCTTACGGTGCGATTGGGTTAACGATCTTTGCTTTGTATTTAGCAGCGAGCCTCTCTTTTGTTCCTGAGCGAACTGGCGATTTACTGAGTTTAAAAGATATTTTTACCCAAGGTGCCGTGTACTATCATGTCATGCTTGCCGTGACTTTATTAGGTATTAGTGGTGGATTTTATATTGTGCCGCTATATGCAATGATGCAAGCTTACTCACCACGTTCTCACCGTGCGCGTGTAGTGGCCGCAAATAATATTCTAAATGCTGTATTTATGGTTTCTTCTGCAGTTTTCTCAATTTTAATCTTAAGCGTTTTAAAAATTGATATTAAAATATTATTTACGATTACTGCAGTTTTAAGTGCAATTTTCTCATTTTGGTTATTAAAGCGTTTAAAACCGTTGTTAGAAAATGCACCCAATACTTTAGAGGATTAATATATGCGTCATTTTACAGGTATCGATAAACTTATTAATTCTTTTGATCAGGCGCTTCGTAGCTTAGTGCCAGGGGCAACTGCTGCTCAGCGATCTAATCCAGCAAATTCAGAACCTTCACAATTATGTGTTAGCGATGCTCGCCATGTAGCAGGTTTAATGCGTGTCAATCATAGTGGCGAAGTCTGTGCACAAGCGCTTTATCACGGCCAGGCGCTCACTGCAAAACTCCCCCATGTTCGAGAAGAAATGCAACAAGCTGCGATAGAAGAACAAGATCATCTCGCTTGGTGTGAAGATCGTTTAAAAGAATTAGACAGTCATACGAGCGTACTCAATCCAATTTGGTATGGTTTATCTTATGGCATGGGTGCAATAGCAGGTATTGCAGGTGACAAATATAGCTTAGGGTTTGTCGCTGAAACTGAACGCCAAGTCAGCCAACATCTACAGGAACATATTCAACAACTTCCATTTCATGATGATCGTTCACGTAAAATTTTAGAACAAATGAATGAAGATGAATTACACCACCGTGATACAGCATTAAAGGCTGGAGGTGTTGATCTACCTGTACCTGTGCGTATTACCATGACAGCTATATCAAAATTAATGACTAAAACCAGTTATTATCTTTAGTAAAACTAAGCCTCTCTTCGTAAGTTGGAAAGAGGTTTAAAGCACTTATCATACACATTGTTTCTGCCAATTTCCTGACCATCCATAAGCAGTAACTCGAGTTATTGCTTCTGCATGGTTTAACTTAGCTGCTTTACAATACCATTCCTTTGCTTGTATTTTATCTTTTTCAATACCTAGTCCATATTCATATAAAATACCAATATTGTACATTGCACTTGCAGATTTTAGATTAGCAGCTTTTAGATACCATTCCATTGCCGTATTATAATTTTGTATAACACCAGTTCCATCATAATAAAGAGTGCCTATAAAATTTATTACTTCTTCATCACCTGAATCCACAGCTTTACGATACCACTCCATTGCTTTTTGGTTATTTTGCCCGAATCCGCCATTTTTAGCATAAAAGTTACCTATCTTCATCATTGCTGTCATATCTCCAGCATCCGCTGCTTTGTAATACCATTCCAGCATTTTTTGATCATCTTGCTCTACAATTTCCCCTTTGGCATAAAAAGTACCTATAGCCATCATTGCTGTCGTGTCACCAATATCCGCAGCTTTTTTATACCATTCCAGCATTGTATTATAGTTTTGAGTTACACCTTTAGCATTACGATATAATGTACCTACTGCAGTCATGGCTGTTGTATTACCCAAATCGGCAGATTTTTTAAACCATTCCATTGCTTTTTGTTCATTTTTAGGTACACCTAATCCTGCAAGATAAGCTGCTCCAAGTTCTTTCATCGCAAAATGGTGACCAATATCCGCAGATTTATGGAACCATTTCATCGCTTCATTAGGTAAACCTTTTGCCATCCAAACAAAGCCCAAAAGATTGGCGGATGCAGCATGATTCTGATCAGCTAAAGTAACTAAATCTTTATAATTTTGACCTGAGAAATTAGCTGCATTAATAAATATTTCGGCAAAAGGATTTCCTTGTGATAATGTATGCTCTGCTGCCTTATACCTTTTCTTCTGATTTATAGGATTTTTTAATAAGATATTATCCGCTTCTTCGATATATTTTTTAGTCTTTTCTATATCATTTACAGATGCAACCTGAGTTTGATTCATTTTAAGTACATATTTTTGTATTTTTTCTTGCGCTAAATGGCTAAATCTTCCATTGGGATATTGTTTTAAATAAGCTTGATAACTCTCTGCATCTGTTTCATTTTTAATACTATCCCAAAACACCAGTTCAGCATCAGCAGTAGTACTGTTGGTATTTTGCTGAATATTAATCGTGGGTTGAATAAAATAAACATCTATACTTAGATTTCCCTCACGAGTAGGTACTTGTTGCCCTTTAGTTACAGTTCTAACTTGATCTTTGACATCATCAAACATACCCATAATAGACTTATCTTTTTTTCGCATTACTTGTGCTAAAGCTGTAGCATATGGGCTATTCCCTGTGTTGCCATCCTGTGCTACTTTGCCCGCATCAGTTGCATAGGCAATCAATAATTCATCTCCTGTTACCTGTACTCGGCTTAAACCTTTGGTGGCACTTTTAAAACCGCTATTAGGACGATCTCGACAGGCATCCAAAATCACAATACGAGCTTTTGCACCTTGTGTCGCATTGATAAGTTCATCTGATGTGACAGCCCCTGTTCGCAAATCTACAAGATGTTCAATTTGGGCATCTGTTGCTAATAGATAATTCTGCCGATTATCCCCTTGCTGCCCATGCCCTGAAAAATAAATCAATGCAATATCCGCATCTTGTGCAGATTGATTAAAGTCATTGATTGCACGATTTAACGTCCGAAAATCTGCATTTTTAATCAATTTGACATCATCAAATTGGAGTTCGCTTTTTAACGTATTTTGTAATAAAACCGCATCATTAATAGGGTTAGCCAGTTTATTTTCATGTTGATAAGCTGCATTACCAATAACTAAAGCAACACGTTTAGCATAAGCATGATGTGCTATAACACTCATCCATATCAACACAACCATTTTTATCAAACGCATTCTACTCCCCTTATTGATTCCATATCTTTTATTTAATCTAAAGAATAATTTTATTGTTCCTCTCCACGTACCATACGAACATAATTTTTTGAATCAATAGAGTTTGCCATAATGAGACCACTGCCAAAACTAATACCGATGATTTTGGCATCTACCTGCACACTAGATGTCCAATAATTCAAATCACTTAACACTGATTTTTGAGGGGTATTAGGGAAAATTTGTGTATCTAAAGTCGGTTTTTGATGTTTAAAACCGTCACACATTAAAGGGAGTAGCTTCGTTTCTCCTGTCCGTTTATTCATATAAGGTTTTTGCATAACTTTAGAAAAACCTTTCGAACAGTAACGAATATTAGCCAATTCAGCAATATTTGGTAAACGCCAATCATTATATCCAGCAAAATTCTTTTGATTCATTTCTGTAATCATTTGTTTGGCATTTTCTAAACTATAAGTCTCTGCATTACCAGAACAAGTTGCTCCATCCCATATTTGCCCTAAACTACAACGCATCCATATTAAATTAGTTTTAGGGTCACGCCACATACCTTTTTGCATTAATATTGAATTATCTGCTTCTAGAGTTTGAGTAATAATTGCATCAGATTGATTAGGTTTGGTAGTATATTTCTGTATTCTTGCTTTCGCTAAATGGCTAAATCTTCCATTGGGGTATTGTTTTAAATAGGTTTGATAACTCTCTGCATCTGTTTCATTTTTAATACTGTCCCAAAACACCAACTCAGCATCAGAATTGGTATTTTCTTGAAGGTTAATCGTGGGTTGAATAAAATAAATATTAATGCTTAAATTTCCTTCACGAGTAGGAACTTGCTGTCCTTTAGTCATCGTTCGAACTTGATTTTTTACTTCATCAAACATTCCCATAATAGATTTATCTTTTTTCCGCATGACTTGTGCCAAGGCAGTCGCATATGGACTATTTCCTGTTTGACCATCCTGTGCCACTTTTCCTGCATCAGTTGCATAGGCAATCAGTAATTCATCTCCTGTAACCTGTACTCGACTTAAACCTTTGGTTGCACTTTTAAATCCGCTATTAGGACGATCTCGACAAGCATCCAAAATCACAATACGGGCTTTTGCACCTTGTGTCGCATTGATTAGTTCATCTGATGTGACAGCTCCTGTTCGCAAATCAACCAAGTTTTCAATGTGTGCATCTGTTGCCAATAAATAATTCTGTCGATCTGCACCTTGTTGCCCATGACCAGAAAAATAGATTACTGCAATATCAGCATCTTGTGCTGTTTGGTTAAATTCATTAATAGTACGATTTAAAGTTCGAAAATCAGCATTTTTAACCAGTTTCACATTATCAAAATGTAAATCATTTTTTAATGTACTCTGCAATAAAACAGCATCATTCACAGGGTTGGTTAGTTTATTTTCATGTTCATAAGCTGCATTGCCAATCACTAATGCAACACGCTTGGCATAAACCTCATATGTCATCACACTCAGCAAAGCCAACACAGCAACTTTTATTAAACGCATCGTATTCCCCTCATCGATATCCTATATAAACGATGGAAAAGCAAAAGAGGGTTAAAATTTTAGAACAATTTACCTCGAACCTTTTTCCGATTTAAAACGCTCTAAGTCTTTGACCGCACCATGATAACGGGATTGCACACCACTACTGTTTAACCGTAGATCATAGAGACGTTTTCTATAATCATCACGATCCTTAACAGATAAGTCTTTACGCTCTAACTCTTTTAAATAATAGTTAATATCATTTTGTGAGCGATCAAACTCCGCGTTTGCTTGGTAGTAGCCATTTGCAACTTGATAATATATTCGCAAAGACTCACGTTTGTCTAACGGACAAATACGAAAATCACCACGCCCTTCTAACGCTTCATTAAAAATGGTTTCTGGTCGGCAGTAATAGCCCAAACCTTTTGGGTAACCTTGTTCATAAAGCTTTTGATTCGGCACAATATTGGCTTTTTGACAAGAAGAATAATATTTATCTAATCGAGATTCCTGTCCTGCTGCACCATCTTTTTCTCCAACATTAAACCAATTTGCAGTTTTGGATTGTTCAACACTCATGGCAGCACAGCCTGAAAGTAAAATTGTAAAACCTACTAACAATGAAATTTTATTAATGGAATATTGTTCCTATTATTATAGTGTTAGATAGAAATAACGGGATAAGAATTTTTCCTATCGTAATCTAAATCTGGAACCTGCCACAAATCATAAAGTGGAATTTTAACATCTAAGGCTAATGGTAACTTTTTTGGATTAAATTGCATATCTTCTAAAGTCTCCCCCCAAGCAATCACATCAATATCCAAGCTAATATTATGTGATGGACGAACTCGACCAGATTGTGCTTCTAAGTTTTTCAGTGTTTCAGTGATCTCATCAACATTCAGTCGACTTTTTAATAAACAAGCTGAATTCCAATAATCGGCACCAACACGATCCCGACATGGGATTCTATAAATTGAAGAAAATTCCACTATACCTAAGCTTAATATCTGTTGATAAGCAAAAGTGAAATTTTGTTTTTGTTTGAGGTTACTCGCCAATGCGAGCGCAAAAATTGTTTCTGTTGCGTTCAAGGCGAATTCCTACTGCATTGGCTTGTGCAATGATGGCGGGTTTGCGAATGGTGATACTGATCGATTCGATCGTGGGGAAAGTCGTAAATAAACATTCAAGTACCAATTGTGCGGCGTGCTCAATCAGTTTCGGTTTAGCCTCTTGTATAACTTGGGCTGCAAGCTCACAGATTTGCGCATAGTTGAGCGTATCTTCCAACTCATCCGAGTATGCAGCGTATGATAGATCATTATGAATGATGAGATCTAGCATCAAAGGTTGAATAATTTGGCGTTCCCAGTTGAAACAGCCAACCACAGTATCCACCTTCAACCCTTCAATTATAATGGCATCCATAATGACCTAATGAACCGATAAATAAATTAATGCTTTAAAAACGAAGCAGGTTCAATATTGTGAACCATTTTTAAACGTTGGTCAGCATAAATATCGGTATACGGTGCGAGAACACGCATGAAACGATCAAAATATAGCATTTGCTTGAATAACAAAGCGAAGTCACGCGGGAATTTGATACCATGACGCTCACCGACAGCCACCATATCCATCATAATGTCATTCAAATCTGCTGGATTGGAACTGAGAATTTCTTGCGGATCTGCCAGTAATACACCGCTAAATAAACGCTCTAAATCATCAGCCAAGATTTGAGTGTCAATTTTCTGATGAGTCATGCCCATTTTCAGCATATTCTCAGCCATCGCAACATAATTGGTATGCTGTAATGCATCCATAAATGTCATACATGCTGTCCAAACCTCAGGATTCAATTGCCCAACAATCCCGAAATCAATAAAACCAATACGACCATCTTCAAGTAACATCAGATTTCCAGCATGTAAATCAGCATGGAAACTCTTACATAACATGAGACTACCAAACCAAGTATTCATTGCAGTAATCAGAACTTGTGTTGGGTCTTTGGCATATTTTTTAACAACATCAAAATCAGTTAATGACACCCCGTACAGGCGCTGCATAGTAAGTACACGACGCGTTGAAAATTGATGATAAACTTTTGGTGCAGTGGCAGCCTGATTGCCAGAAATGTTCAGATATTGAATAAAGTCATCCAGATTCTGTGCTTCTTCAATAAAATCAACTTCACGTACCATACGTGTTTTGATCTCATCAACAATTTCAGAAAGCGATGCAAACTTGATTTTTGGAACGGCTTTTTCTAAAAGTTTTGTCGCCCAATGCACCACATTTAAATCAGTGTATAAAATGGTTTCAACACCAGGTTTTTGCACCTTTAACACCACATCTTCACCCGTAACTAGTCGAGCGGCATGGACTTGTGCAATTGAAGCTGAAGCTAGTGGCTTTTCATCGATAAAACTAAAAATTTCATTCAGATTACGGCCTTCAAATTCTTCAGCTAATACTTGTTGGATATAGCTAAATGGTAAGGTTGGCGTTTGATCTAAACAGCCTTGGAATTCCTGAACGTATTCACGAGGGAATAAAGACGGCGTACTGGCAATAAATTGACCCAATTTAATATATGTTGAACCAAGCGACTCAAAGGTCTCACGCATGAGCTTTGCATTACTTGGTTTTTCAGTTGCATATTTCACACCTGCTTGTGCCGCAACAATAACTGTTTCACCTATACGTGCAACAGAACGTAATCCATCGAATAAAATATTTCTTTTCATAATCTTTCATTGCCTTACAGATGGTCTTAGTTTAGCAAATTTTGCTCAATTTACCGATCAAGTTGCCTGACAAACTGGACAATTTACATCTTTTTCAAATTTAAGAATGCGTTGCGATAGATTTAAACCATTCCAAAGCAACAATTTTTGCTTTAATGGTGTCAGACCAAGTCCTAAAAACAACAAAGTGTGATGCGCTTGTAATGACGCTATCATTACAGGAGTGGTAGCTAATACACCCGACTCCGCACAACGTAATCCTTTATTGGCATGATCTTCTTTCGGAAACAGACATTCATAACAAGCTGAATCAGCATCCACCATAAACAGTTGCCCTTCAAAACCAATCGCTGACGCACTGATAAGCGGTACTTGATGTTTTCTACACAGCGCATTCACTAGATAACGAGTCGTAAAATTATCGCAACCATCTAAGACTACATCTTGATGCTGTACGAGTTCATCAGCATTCGTTTCATCGAATCGTATATTTTGATAGCTAACTTGTATATGCGGATTAATGTCTTTTAGATGCTTTGCCAGTATTTCGGCTTTGTATCGACCTAAATCTTTTGTCGTAAAGGCAATTTGTCTTTGCAGATTACTCATTTCAATCGTATCGGCATCGACAATGGTAATTTTACCTACACCTGCACGTGCCAACAGCTCAGCACAGGTACAACCGATACCACCTGCGCCGATTATTAGCACATTGGCGAATTTTAGTTTTTCTTGTGCTTCGATATCCCAACCATCTAATAAAATCTGACGACTATAGAGATGCATTTCCTCATTACTTAGCTCAAATTCGTTTTCCAAATGGTCTGACACGGGACTTACTTCTTGATCATCAAAAGTGTTCATGATTTTAAGTCGATGTGAGTTCTGAGGAAAGTAATAAATTAGAACGAACACTGTTTTCTTTTGACGAAAAGCGATTTTACCCCAATATTTTTCTTACTCTTTAACTGAACCATACCGGGTTTGTCGGAGACTTTTTATTTAAGTTAGGCCACCTGACCTAACGGGTTAATCTTATCATAAGACATTGCTTCGAACTCAAAAGGCGATACATAACCCAGTGCACTGTGTACACGCTTTTTGTTGAATCAATCAACCCAACTTAATGTCGCAAGTTGTACATCTGCTAGACCTTGCCAATCTGCTTTTAAATATTCAATCACCTCTGTTTTGTATAAACCATTCACCGTTTCAGCCAGAGCATTATCGTATGAATTACTGTTCGTATTAGCTGCAGTGTAAAAATAACCCTCTAATGGCATTTAAAAACGCCCCCTTTCTTAACACGCTAAACACCTTGTATACCTAGCTTTTGCATCAATCGAGCAACTGTACAGCGCGCAGCAACATAGCCTTGATGTTTCAGTTTTTGCCAAACTTTACGTACACCATATCGACCTGAACTTTCCTTCCAAATTCGTTTAATTTGTTCAGCATGGATGCAAGTCATGTAAATCTCGTTTCGCTTGATGTTCCCTTGCGAAGCAATGCTTCTCATCACAGAGAACGAGAGTTCGGTAATAGGTTGAAGCTGCGATAGGTAAAATTCTACAAATTGCCTCAACACCATATAACGCCTTATTATGGATAAAATCCATCACTATTTGTGTGGGCGGTCGAGCTCCGCCTGGCCGAAAAAAGCGGCTGCTTTACATAGAATGTCATTAGCACGATGCAGTTCTTTATTTTCATTTTCCAGTTGTTTGATACGTTCTTGATCTGAAAATTGTTGTACTTTGATTGGATTTTGTTGATCTAAGTATTTTTAATGCTCTCATATCAGGACAGTTAATTTCCAACAAATCCAGCACTGTTGCTGTTGCTGTTGCTGTTGCTGTTGCTGTTGCTGTTCCTTATAGTTTCTTTCAGTTGTTAAAACAAGAAAGAATTAAGAAGAAAATATATAGCAAGAACTGAAGCCAGGTCTAATATCTTTGAATATATTGAGGTGTTCTGCAGTTCAAACGCGGCCTAGTTCCAACGGTCAACGTTCTTCATTAGATTATGAGAGGGTCTATCAAAAGATGGTTATGTGTGTCTAGAATTTTGGTGACTATTCACATTTCTGTTCCATGATTCATGGTTACTTATTACTTATGTTACTATGTCAGGGGCGATACAAGAATTAAGGTAACCTTATGAAAATAGCGAATACGAAATTACTAGCTGGTGCTTTTATGGCCCTAACTTTAACTATCCTTAGCCCTGCCGTACTTGCAAATGATAAGAATGATATACGAAAGACTGTTGTAGTTAAGTTTGCAAAAAAAGCTGACTCTGCAAATTATTACGGAAGGATAGATGGATACAAGTATGATTCCTACAAATTTTATGCAAAAAAAGGGCAAAAGTTAAAAGTGACGTTGACTGGAGGAAATGTTGAAACTTACTTATGGGGTAATCAATTAAAAGACTCTATCAATCTTGGAGAATATTCTCCAGAGCTTGATGATAATGGTATTTATATTTTACCTGCATCAGGTGAGTATGAAATTAGAGTATTTCAACCTAGATCACAAGCAAGAAAAGATAAAAAACCTCAATACTGGATGAGTATTAACATCAAATAAAGAATTGCTAGATTCGTTTAAGTTTTTATACAAGGGTTCAAAAACTATTGCCAGTTAAACGGGGCATGATTTTTACGTATATGTGTTTATGTTAGTAAAATGATGCAGTTTACTTGTTTAATACCCCGAGGAATAATTTAATCTTGCTGTGCGTTAGTCACGTTTCTTTCTTTCAAAAGTTGATTATATCTTTCAACGTAACCGTCGTGATATTCAAACTCTTTTGATAGGAATTTGCAGGGGAAGAATAGGCGAAACTTTTCTTAAATAATGGTAATTCCTTATCTTTAAAATAGAGAACGCCCGATGAAATTCATTAGGCGTTTACTTAAATATGTGTCAGCTTATTTTTTAACTAGATGTACTTGTCAAGCACGATTCTTTTTCTCAATTGCCTTTAAAAAATCAATCTTGCTATTTTTGACTTTTCACACCATTTTGTTCAATTTGTACTGCGGCTTGCCAGCTAGGTAGTTGGCTTAAACCTGCTACATAACGTTGGATATGCGGATAATTTTCACCTTGTCCCATATGATGAACTAAAGCATGTAGTCCAAAGCCCATCATAAAGTCAGCACCGGTTAAACGGTCTGCGACTAGAAATTCTTTATCTTTTAAATATTCATTTAAATAGCTAAATACTTTATCGAACTCAACTTGAGTATAATTTTCAAGAAATACCAACTTCGTACCCTGCTTGGTTTCTATCGCATTAAACGTTTTTAACAAAAATGGCAGCATGGCAGAGCTTTCTGAGAAATGAATCCACTGTAGATAATCGACATAGGTAGGTTCATCCATATCTGGTGCTAAATGCGGCGCAAGTTTCTGAATTAATAACTCAACGATTGCGCCTGACTCTGCAATAACTTTGCCATCCCATTCCAATACTGGAGATTTCCCTAAAGGATGGATGGTTTTTAAAGAGTCAGGGGCCAAATGCGTGCGTGAGTCACGATAATAGCGTTTCAGCTCATAGGGCTGCTTGATTTCTTCAAGTAACCACAAAATGCGAAAAGAACGTGATTGATCTAAATGATGTAGTGTAATCATGACAATTCCTAATTTTTAAATTTTTACAACGACTTTGCCAAAGTTTTCGCCTTTCAACATACCATTGAAAGCATTGATCGTGTTATCTAAACCTTGCACCATATGCTCTTTATATTTGATTTTTCCGTCTTTCAACCATTCAGACATTTGCTGATAGAATTCCGAATACTGACTGCCATAATCATCAAAAATAATAAAGCCTTGCATGCGAATACGCTTTTTTAAAAGGGTGGAAATAAAGCCCGGTAAACGGTCTGGGCCTTGTGCTTGCTCGGTAGCGTTATACTGGGAAACCACACCACACACCGGTACACGTGCCGCAGAGTTAAGCAATGGCCATACCGCATCAAACACTTTACCGCCCACATTCTCATAATAAATATCAATACCGTTGGGAACTGCTTGTTGTAATTGTTCTGCAAAATTTTCATCATGATGATTGATACAAGCATCGAAGCCGAGTTCTTCTACTGCATAACGGCATTTTTCAGCTCCACCTGCGACGCCAACCACGCGACAACCTTTAAGTTTGCCAATCTGTCCAACCGTAGCACCAACAGGTCCCGTTGCAGCTGCAACGACTAAAGTTTCACCGGCTTTAGGCTGACCAATGTCCAACAACCCCATATAAGCAGTAAAGCCAGGCATCCCCAAAATACCCAATGCCCAAGATGGATGTTCAGGTTGCATACCTAAGCTTTGACAGGCAGTCCCATCAGAAATTGCGTAGCCCTGCCAACCATTTCCAGAAAGAACCCACTCGCCTTCTTTGAATTTTGGGTTTTTAGAGGCCACCACTTGACTGACTGTTCCACCGACCATCACTTCGCCAATTTCAACCGGTGCTGCATATGAAGGAGCATCACTCATGCGACCACGCATATAAGGATCGAGTGACAAGTAAATGGTTTTTAACAATATCTCGCCTTGTTTAACTTCATTGAGCTCAACTTGTTCAATACGAAAATCGCTGTGTTTTGGCTCACCCACTGGCCGTTTAGCTAAAACGATGCGTTGATTAATAACTGGTTTCACACATATAACTCCATGTTTTATTTAGAAGTATTTCACTTCACAATTAAAAATTAAGATTAAAATTTCTTTACATCCATTGTAGATGAGTTATAATAAAAAACAATACGACTGGTCTATTTTTTACAATAGAGTAAATAATTAATATGAAGCCTACTCCTATTAAAAAGTCTGAAGCAAAGCGCTTACACATTCTTAACACCAGTTCAGACCTGATTTTGCATAAAGGTTTTACTGGCGTAGGATTACAGGAAATTTTACAGAGCTGTGAAATCCCTAAAGGCTCGTTTTATCATTATTTCCAATCTAAGGAAGCTTTTGGATGTGAATTGGTACAGCATTATGTGGATAATTACCAAGTCCGTTTAAATGATGTATGGCGTAGTGATAAATCACCTTATCAAAAGCTGATTGAGTATTTTAATTTATGGATAGAAGATCCTGAAACACAGTGTGGTTGGGCGGATAGCTGTTTAATTGTGAAACTTGCCGCAGAAGTTGCCGATCTATCGGAAGATATGCGCTCCATTATGTCCGCTGGCGTTGATGATGTAATCCAACGTATTGCTGGTTTAATTGATTTGGGAAAACAGGATCAGTCTATCCAAGCAGATACCGAGGCCTCTACTTTGGCACAAGTACTTTACCAAATGTGGTTAGGTGCAGCATTACTGAGTAAGTTGCAAAAAGATAAAACGCCATTACATCAAGCTCTGAGAGCAACTAAATTTCTATTAAAAAGTGAAGATTCATAAAAATTGAATTAAATATCAACAACATAATTAATGGTTTATGATAGCAACCCAATGATTACTTATTCATGTATTGCTATTAGATCAATTTACAATCCATGAGTATAGCGCACAATGAATTCTCCTTCTAAAGCCCTCATGACTCATATTTTAGTTGGTTATTTAGGCTTATATCCCACACTATTACTGGTTCTCACTTTATTAAAGCCAATTACTCAGCATCAAAGTTTCCCGATGATGGTGTTGATTGAAGTCATAGTATTAGTGCCAGTAACGCAACTGATTTCTTTTCCACTGGCTGGTTGGCTCATTACACAGCTAAAAAATTTTAAGAATTTGTTTTAATAAGAATTTATGCTGGCAACAGCAATCCTAAGTCCTTATTTTGCCAACTACAAAGGTTGGCAAAATAACTCACTTAGTCGAGATTAATCTGCGTAAGCTGGATAATCAATATAGCCTTTTTCCGTCCCACCATACATAGTGCTTGCATCTACTCCATTCAATGGCCAGCCATTGGCGATGCGATCGGGTAAATCTGGATTCGCAATAAATGGGCGTCCAAATGCAATTAAATCGGCCAGTCCTGCCTCTAAAATTCGAGTCCCTCTTTCTGCCGTATATCGACCTGCATAAATAATCCGACCACTGAAAGTGTCTCTGACATCTTTACGAAAATCATGAGGAAGTTCTGGTGCATTATCCCAATCAGCTTCTGCAATCGATAAATAGGCAATCCCAACTTCTTCAAGTATTTTTATGGCTTCAATATAAGTCACATGTGGATCATCTTCAACCAACCCTATGTAAACACGATCTTCCTCTGTACTTTCAAATAGCGGGGCAAAACGCACTCCTAAACGATCTGCACCAACCACCTCAGCAACTGCCTGTACTACTTCACGTAAAAAACGCAAACGATTGTTTAGTGATCCACCATATTCATCTTCACGGTGGTTACTATGTGCAGAGATAAATTGATTCACCAAATAACCATTTGCACAATGAATTTCAACCCCATCAAAACCAGCAACCAAGGCATTGCGTGCAGCTTGAGCATAGAGTTGCACTAATTCTTTAACTTCTGCATTGCTTAAAGCACGTGGCATTGAAGGATCAGCCAAGGTCCCTGCACTGGGCCCGGTCTCAATAAAGACTTTAACATTACTATCAGCCCTAATAGCCGAAGGCGCGACTGGTGATGCATGATCGGGTTGCAAAGATGTATGTGAAACACGCCCAACATGCCAAAGTTGTGCAAAAATAATGCCTCCTTTAGCATGCACTGCTTCCGTCACTTTACGCCATCCAGCAATCTGTTCAGGGCTGTGAATACCAGGAGTCCAAGCATAGCCTTGACCACGTGGCTCGATTTGCGTACCTTCGGTGACCATAAATCCTGCCCCGGCACGCTGTTGATAATAGGTTGCCATTAATTCATTTGGAATATTCCCTGGCTGAGTACTACGCGACCGCGTTAATGGTGGCAATACAATACGGTTTTGCAAAACATAAGGGCCTAAGCTTAAGTTTTGAAAAAGTTTACTGTCTTTCATTTCACTGTATCCAAGTCATCATGGCTTCATTGATCTAAATTAAAAAAATAACCTTCCTTCCTGTATATAGAAAAAGAAAGGAAGGAAAGCTATTCACTCAGGCCCCTCACCATTAAATGAGGGTTATTTTGCTTATTGCGCCAGTTGCTCAGAGTCAGAAGTTTTATTCACTACTAAGCACCACAACAGAGACTAGCTACTCTTTATTTCAACAATTGAAGTAATGCTGAGGCAGTTGCAGCAGAAGATGCCGGATTTTGTCCAGTAACCAGCAAGCCATCTACTTGAACATATACTTGCCAATCATCTACTTTAGAATAATGACCACCGTTTTCTTTAAGCATGTCTTCAACTAAAAATGGTACAATTTCAGTCAAACCTACAGCGGCCTCCTCAGTATTGGTGAAACCAGTCACTAATTTACCGCTAACTAAAGGCGCTCCATTACTCGCTTTCACATGACGAAGAACACCCGGGGCATGACACACTGCTGCAACAGGTTTGCCAGACTGAATCGCCTGTTCAATCAGAGAAATTGAAATCGGATCTTCTGCTAAATCCCACAATGGGCCATGCCCGCCTGGATAAAACACTGCATCATAATCAGCTACAGAAATTTCGCTAAGTTTATGCGTCTGTGTTAATGCTTGCATTGCAGTTGGATCTGCTTCAAAACGATGAGTGGTTTCAGTTTGAGCATCGGCTAAATTACTTTTCGGATCTAGTGGTGGCTGCCCACCTTGAGGCGACGCCAGCGTAACTTCAGCACCAGAGTCAATAAAGGTGTAATAGGGTGCAGCAAGTTCTTCTAGCCAGAAACCTGTTTTCTTACCAGTATTGCCAAGTTGATCGTGTGAGGTTAAAACGATTAAAATTTTCATGTTATTTCTCCGATAATTTTCATGATTGAGGAGCATTGTTACAGGGTCAGAGCATGCCAGATACGCGCATTTAGCTTAGATGCTCATCTCGAGAATTTGGCGACTGATCTCTAATGAAACATTTTTATGTTCGCCTAGCTGTGTCAGATTATGTGATTTAAGTTGCGTAATGATGATCTCAATATCTGTCTCCCCCAGTCCATAATCGCTAAGACGAGTCGGCAATCCAAGTTGCTCAAAGAAGGCTCGAGTACGAGCAATAGCAGTATCAATACGTTGTTCTTCATCACCTTCTACAATCTGCCAGACTTGAGCTGCATACTGTAGTAATTTTTCTCGCTTCTCTTGACGACGCACTTGTAGATTGGCCGGCAACACAATGGCCAAGGTACGAGCATGATCAATACCATGTAAAGCCGTGAGCTCATGCCCAATCAAATGGGTTGACCAATCTTGTGGTACACCAGCTCCAATCAGCCCATTCAGTGCCATGCTAGCAGCCCACATCAAATTCGCACGCGTGTCATAATCTGCTGAATCTTCCAAGATTTTCGGTCCAATCTCAATCAAAGTTTGCAATAGACCTTCGGCAAAACGATCTTGTACTTGTGCATTCACAGGGTAAGTTAAGTACTGTTCCATGACATGAATAAATGCATCAACCACGCCATTTGCTAACTGGCGCGTCGGCAAGCTAAAAGTTTTATTCGGATCGAGTACGGAAAATTGTGGAAAAACATAGGGACTGCTAAATGACAATTTGGCTTGGGTCGATTTTCTGGTGACTACCCCACCGCTATTCATTTCTGAACCAGTTGCCGGAAGGGTGAGTACACTCGCAAAAGGCAAAGCTTGAGTAATTTTAGTACCATGGGTTTCTAAAATCTCCCATGCATCCCCTGTATAATTGACTGCTGCTGCAATAAATTTAGTACCATCAATTACCGATCCACCACCGACAGCCATCAAGAAATCTATCTTTTGTTCTCGAATCAGCTCTACAGCTTTCATGAGGGTTTCATAACTCGGATTCGGCTCAATTCCGCCAAATTCATGAATTTCTCTTGCACCTAATGCTTCACGCACCTCAGCTAAAGTACCATTCTTACGTGCACTTTCACCACCAAACAACATTAATACTTTTGCTTCTGTAGGCACATAGTCATTGATTTTAGCTATTGTATCGCCACCAAAAATAATGCGGGTCGGATTATAAAAGTTAAAATTCAGCATATTTTTATCCTAGGATGATCAGCTAATTGATTTGAAAAACTACCGTTACTCATCAAATAAACTTAAAAAAAATTGGACAACACTGCGGCTTTTGACTGCACCATGTGCTAACTATACATAAAAATAGACCAGTCGTCTATTTTTTTAAAATTATTTTAGCTTGCGACTTGAGTGATGGTTAAACACATTCAGGCTTGTTCTATACCACTTTGATTATTGATGTATTTTCACGAGCGATTGTTGGATGGAAGGTATCAACACGTATGACTACTGACATGGTCGTGAACGCATTGGCTGAAACAGTGAATGGCTCATACAAAATAGCAATGATTAAATATTTTAAAAGCAGATTGGCACGGTTTAGCAGATGTACAAATGCGACAGTAAATTAGATAGATTGGTTCAATATAAAGCATGTAAATAGTTGCATTCGTTTATTTACCCTGCCCTGTTTTGGATATTGACCCATTTAAATGATGGTATTAAACCAATAAATAAAGTAGCCCAACTTGAATAAAAGCCTCTGACATACCTCACAGGGTTGAAGTGCTGCCTTTCATTCAAAATTTCAGGCAGCACCCTCATACATTTAAGCGTCGGTTTAACCTGGTAGTTTACTCGCCAAAACATCTACTTTTTCAATAGACGGTGGCTCTGAAAATAGCTCTTCGGCCTGAGCCATCAACGCAGCTGCAACCTTGCCAGATAAATGTGCTTGGCGACCTTCCTCATCAGGGAATGCATCAAAAATACCAAATGTTGTAGGTCCAAGACGTAGGCCGAACCACGCAACTGTCGCAGGTTCTTCCATTACGATTGGTAAACCGCCTTTAAGGAAAGCTTCCACTTCGTCTTCTTTACCTGGTTTAGCTTCAAGACGGACATATAAAGCTGTTTTAAGCATGACTAAAACTCCACAATTGATTAAAATTCAAACTCATTCTGACATTACTAATGTATGCATGTCAGAAAGTTTTGTTGTACAAAGGTTAAAAACAATTTTCCATAGCAGAGCCAAAATTTAGTTTTTTATTTCGACATAATGCTATGAATTTATTCAAGTTAATATCATTAACATTTGAATCAAAAAATATTGCTCAAGAAGCATTCAAGAACAACATGTACATCCTCATATCTATGAAAGTTATTTAGCTAGGAATTTGCTGTGAAACTCTATATGTTTCTCTATAAAGCTCGCAATAAAGTAATAGCTATGGTCATACCCTTCTCTTAGGTTAAGTGTCAGAGGATATTCTTGTTCCAAACAAATATCACTAAGAAGCTTAGGCCTTAACTGTTCTTCAAGAAAATCATCAGCTGTTCCCTGATCGACTAAAATAGGTAAATGAACTTCAGCGTTTTTGATTAATTCAATCGCATCATAGCTTTTCCATAAAGTTTCGTTTTCACCTAGGTAGTGTGTAAAAGCCTTTTCTCCCCAAGGTACTTGGCTAGGTGCAACAATTGGTGCAAAAGCAGAAATACTTTTATACAGCTCAGGGTTTTTTAACCCAATAACTAATGCACCATGACCACCCATGCTATGACCCATAATACTTTGGACTTGGTTGGTCGGAAAATTCAGGTCAATCAGATTTCTGAGCTCTTCCACAATATAATCATACATTTTGAAATGCTGTGACCAGGGTGCTTGTGTTGCATTCACATAGAATCCTGCGCCTTGGCCTAAATCATAATCTGCATGATCTGGTACATCCTCTCCACGTGGGCTGGTATCTGGTGCAACAATAATGACTTTATGTTCAGCCGCATATTTTTGTGCTCCGGCTTTAGTAATAAAGTTCTGTTCGTTGCAAGTCAGTCCTGATAACCAATATAAAACTGGCAACCGCTCATCTTTGTCATGAGGTGGCAGATATATTGAGAATTTCATTGAACAGTTTAATGCTGTTGACTGATGGCGATACACTTCTTGCGATCCACCAAAAGCAGCATGTTTCTCAATTATTTCCATAATCAATTACCTATGTTGAGCAAGACTTCATGAGAAATCGAGTAAACAAAGAGTCTGACATTCTCCACAGAGAATAGTGATTAAGATTTAAAATGTAGGCAGGTTTGTTGAACCTATTCACGATGCCTACACGGATAGATCTGTTTTACAGATAATGTGCCGTTTTAGAGGATTCCATGCATGTCATTCATGATGCACATGCATGGAAAGCTATAAGGTCTGACGGAATTATTCGTAATGAATTACAGTACGAATTGACTTACCTTCATGCATTAGATCAAAGGCTTCATTGATCTGATCCAAGCCCATCGTATGTGTCACAAATGGTTCTAATTGAATCTTACCTTTCATGGCATCTTCAACCATTCCTGGAAGTTGCGTACGACCTTTTACGCCACCAAAGGCAGAACCTAGCCATTTACGACCAGTAACAAGCTGGAATGGACGGGTAGAGATTTCTTGACCTGCGCCAGCTACACCAATAATTACGGATTGACCCCAGCCACGGTGTGCACTTTCAAGGGCTGCACGCATCACATTCACGTTACCAATACATTCAAATGAATGATCTACACCCCAGCCAGTCATTTCGACAATAACTTGCTGGATTGGTTTATCGTAATCTTTAGGGTTCAAGAAGTCCGTTGCACCAAACTCTTTTGCCAGCGCAAATTTATCTGGATTCGTGTCAACCACAATAATACGTCCTGCTTTAGCTTGACGTGCGGCTTGTACGACTGCCAGACCAATACCACCTAAACCAAAGACCGCAACACTATCACCTTCTTGTACTTTAGCCGTGTTGTGTACTGCACCGATACCCGTTGTGACACCACAACCTAGTAAGCAGACATGTTCGTGATTGGCTTCAGGATTGATTTTAGCCAATGATACTTCTGCCACTACCGTGTATTCACTGAACGTTGAGCAGCCCATATAGTGGTAAATCGGTTGACCATTGTAGGAAAAACGAGTGGTGCCATCTGGCATTACGCCTCTACCTTGAGTTTCGCGAACGGAAATACACAAGTTCGATTTTCCAGATTTACAAAATACGCACTCGCCACATTCAGCAGTGTAAAGTGGAATAACATGATCACCTGGTTTGACGCTAGTCACGCCTTCACCAACCTCAACAACAACACCAGCACCTTCATGCCCGAGAATAGCCGGAAAAACACCTTCAGGATCATCGCCAGATAAAGTAAATGCATCTGTATGACACACACCGGTATGGGAAATCTTGATTAATACTTCACCTTTCTTCGGTGGTGCAACATCAACTTCAACAATTTGAAGAGGTTGACCAGGACCAAACGCAACGGCAGCACGTGACTTCATGGAATAATTCCTTATACAGATCTATTTTAAATATGATTTTAGAATCTTGGCGATTTCAGCCAATTCTTCTTTTCGTTGTTGTTCTGTGGTTTCACCTGATACTAAAGTGTCCTTTAAATGAACCTCTAACATCTCATTCATTAAACCATTAATAGCACCACGCACAGAGCATATTTGTTGCAGAATTGCACCACATTCCACATTATCTTCTAACGCTTTTTCAATCGCTTGCGTCTGACCTTTGATCTTTCTGACGCGTAGAAGAATCTTTTTTTTGTCTTCAACCTGATTAGGCATCAGACCTCCTTATTTGTCAGTGTTTATACTATAGTACCCCATAGTATAAAAAAAGCAATATTTTTTATAAATCGAAAATCAAAAAGACCTTTAGCGAAAATTTTCTATGCCTGTTTTTTAGTTTTTTTTAAATTAACATCATAGAGCTTATGCGAAAGTCACAAAAAAAAATGGGACTTTTAGCTCCCATTTTTTATTTTGTCTCATGTTCTTTGTAATGCTGTGACCTTTTAGAATTATGTTTCAAATTTTAGCCACTTTGTAGATATTTTGAACGTTTCAAGCCTTGTAAATACTACCGACAGTTTAGATTAAACTGCCTTTACAAACTGTACTAGAATATTTTTAGTGAGCGGATGATATTTATTATTCATTATTTAGGAATTATTAAATCCTATAAATATCATTTATTGGATTATTTTACTTTGATACTGTGCACATCATCCCCCAGTTAAGAATAAGGAACAACTATGAATAAGATGATGAATGCTCTTATCCTAGAAAATTTTGGTGATCATGAATTTACACGTGTAGAACTCCCTATACCTCACCCTGAGGCTGGGCAAGTTCTGGTACGTATTCATGCGAGTGGTGTAAACCCTATTGATTATAAAATTCGTCTTGGTGAAGCACCATATGCTATGCCAGAGCTTCCTGCCGTGTTGGGAACAGATATGGCTGGGGTTGTAACTGCTGTTGGTGAAGGTGTCACCGACTTCAACGTCGGGGATGAAGTTTACGGTCTGATTGGTGGCGTTCGTGGTCTTCAAGGATCTTTAGCAGAATATGTTGTAGCAGATGCTGATTTGATCGCATTAAAGCCACGCAATATCTCTATGCGCGAGGCAGCAGTACTACCATTGACGTTCCTCACCGCTTGGGAAGGTTTAGTGGATCATGCGAAGGTCCAACCAGGGCAAACTTTACTGGTTCAGGGTGGTGCTGGTGGCGTTGGTTATATGGTGGTTCAGCTTGCAAAAGCACTTGATGCAAATGTTTGGGCGACTGGTCGTACAGCTGATCAATCACTAATTTCAGAACTCGGTGCAACACCTCTCGATTACACAACAGCATCTTCCGATGACATTATTGCTGCAAGCCCTGAGGGTCAAGGTTTTAACATTGTTTACGACACTGTGGGTGGTCCAGTACTCGAAGCTTCACTTTCCATGACAACTCACTATGGCCACATTACCAGCTGTGCTGCATTTGGTAATCATAATTTAGCGAGTTCATCTCTACGGTGTGCCACTGTGTCTGGCGTATTCATCCTAATGCCGATGTTAACAGGCAATCGCCGTGCTCATCATGGTGATATCCTTAAGATCGCGACTCGTCTTGTTGAGGAAGGTAAACTGCGTCCTATTGTTGATCCTCGTCATTTTACTCTAGATCAAGCGATTGAGGCTCATGATGCTGTTCAAGATCGCTCTGCCAATATTAAGGTCGTGATTGATGTCATTTAACGCACTTCAGGCCAAGACTTGGCGCTTCAATAGTATTGGAGATACAGATGTTCTGACATTAGAAACACTTCCTGTGGCTTTACCAGCAGCAGGAGAAGTTCTAATACAGATGAAAACGATCGGACTCAACCGAGCTGATGTAATGTTTCGGCGTGGTACTTATATTCAAAAGGCAGTATTACCTTCTCGTCTGGGATATGAGGGAGCAGGCATAGTTCTTGCGATAGGTGAAGGTGTACGCCAATTTTCTCCAGGAGATGCAGTATCGATTCTGCCGACTGACAATCTAGCCAAATATGGGACATATACGGACAAGCTTCTGATTCCAGAAACTTTTTTAGTTCACAAACCCGATAGTTTAAGCTGGGAAGAAGCTTCTTCAATCTGGATGCAGTATTTGACGGCTTGGGGTGGTGTAATCCATGCTGGTGGAGTATCGAAAGGAAAAACGATCTTGATCACAGCAGCTTCAAGTAGCGTAGGACTAGCTGCGATACAGATAGCTGAAGCAGCGGGTGCTAAAGTCATTGCAAGTACACAGACGATAGAGAAAAAGCAACGTTTACTGGATCTCGGTGTTAAAAATGTTATAGCCACTGAAGATGAACCAGATTTGTATGAGGCGCTTGTTTTACGTTTAGGTGGAGAACATCTTGATGTCGCCTTCGATGCTGTAGGAGGGCCTCATATTGAACAGATTGCCAAAGCGATGTCTGTAGGAGGAACGATGGTTATGCATGGTGCGCTTAGCCCGGAGATCACACCATTTCCCCTTAAAGTTGCATTACGCAAGAGCTTAACCATGCGAGGTTTTTTGTTCCTTGAGGTTCTGCATGACCCTGTTCTAAGGGAGCAAGCCAGACGATTTATTCTTAGCAGTATAGGTGCAGGATATCTTCGTCCAGTGATCGACCGTTGCTTTAACTTTGAGGACATGCATGACGCTCAGCGCTATCTTGAATCAAATCAGCAAATAGGAAAAATTGTAGTTACTCTAGATACATGATGGTCTTATCTGATTCAGGTTTCTATACGGCCCAGCACTTCCGCTAAGTAATCAAACAATGCTCGGATTCGCAAAGGTGTCGGGCCCCGCTGTGGACGATATAAATACAGGCGCCAAACAGGAGAGGTTTCCTCATGAAGTATCTGAATGAGCTTACCACTCCTAAGCCACGGCAAAACTAGAAATCCAGGCATGTGTCCGAATCCGACTCCAGCGAGAATAGCTTGAAATTCAGCTTCAAGATCATCTGTAATAAAACGGGGCTTTGATGGCGTAAAGCTTCGACTTTCAGTGAATGTCCATGGCCAGTAACGCCCTGTTTTATGATCGACTAGTGCTGTTAGAGGGTATTTATCTAGGTCAATAATTTTTTTGGGCATTCCAACCTTATCAATTAACTCTGGCGTACCCACAGAATAAAAGTTCACTTTAGCCAATTCCCTTGCCACATATCGATTGTCCGGCAAAAATCCAAATCTGATCCCGATATCTATCCGCTCATCGATCACATCCGAGTGTGAATCTGTTAGCACACAATCCACGACAATATCTGGATAACGTGTGGCAAACTCTGCTAGTGTAGGTACTACCAATTTGCGCCCTAACACAGACGACACAGTAAGACGGACAGTCCCACGCATTTCATCTCGTTTTTCCTTGGTGTCTTTTACAAACAAAGCATCGATCGATCCCACCGCAAAACGTGCTTGCTTTGCCAGACGCTCACCATCAGCGGTAATTTTAATTTGTCGAGTACTCCTGTAAAACAGAATCTCTCCGCGCTGCTCTTCTAGCTCTTTTATTGCCCGTGTCACTGCCTGTGGGGAAATACCCAGCTGAGTTGCTGCCTCTTTAAAATTTCGAGACTCTGCTGCGACACAAAAGATACGCATCATTTCCAATTTGTTATGCATGTCCTATCCTGTGTTATGGCAATTATTCCGTAAATAGGAATTCTGAAAGATAATATTATTCATTTATTATACCTAACAAGGCTGTAATACTTAACCCATCAAATATGATTGACAGATAGGTTGAAGGTTACTTGTATGAATAATATAGAAAATAAAGTTGTTGTTATCACTGGTGCAAGTAGTGGTTTAGGTGAAGCTACTGCTCGCTTACTTGCTAAAAAAGGTGCAAAAGTTGTACTTGGTGCTAGACGTACTGAAAAATTAGAGGCTATTGTTCACGACATTCGTGCTGAAGGTGGTCAAGCTGAATTTATTGGTATGGATATAACCAAACCACAGGAAGTACAAGCACTTATTGAAAAGGCATTAAGCGCATTTGGTCAAATCGATGTATTGGTAAACAATGCTGGATTAATGTCTATTGCACCATTAAGTGAGCTAAAAGTTGATGAATGGGATCGTATGATCGACATCAATATTAAAGGTGTTCTTTATGGTATAGCAGCTACCCTACCTGTTTTCCAAAAACAAAACTTTGGACACTTTATTAATCTGGCATCTGTTGCAGGGATAAAAGTATTTAGTCCAGGAGGTACTGTTTATAGCGGTACTAAGTTTGCTGTAAGAGCCATCTCTGAAGGACTTCGTCATGAAGTTGGGGGAACAATTAGAACGACGACTATTGAGCCTGGTGCAGTTGAGTCAGAACTAAAATTCGGTTCTTCTCATAAAGAAAGTTCAGAGTTTGTTACCGATTTCTACAAACAAGCCATACCAGCTGATTCAGTCGCTCGAGCAATTGCTTATGCAATTGAACAGCCTGCGGATGTAGATATTAATGAAATTGTTTTACGCCCAACGAGCCAAGAGTTTTAATAATTGAATAACAAAAAATGGGAGCACCTCGCTCCCATTTTTACTATATTTTTAAAGTTAAGGACAAATCTATGAAAGCCGTATCGTATGCTATAAATCACCATGATGATTTTAAAAATTCATTGGTAGATATTGAAAAAGCGAAGCCTACGCTTAAGGAGCGTGATGTACTGGTAAAAGTTCAGGCAATCTCTGTGAATCCAGTTGATACCAAAGTGAGAAAAAATTCGTCTGAAGCAAATAATCGTATTTTAGGTTGGGATGCCGTTGGGGAAATTATTGAAGTTGGCTCAAAAGTTACCTCGTTTAAAGTAGGAGATTCTGTTTGGTATGCTGGCGATTTAACCCGAGATGGTAGTAATGCTGAGTTTCAAGCAGTCGATGAGCGCATCATCAGCCTTAAACCCATTACAGTATCTAATGCAGAAGCCGCAGCATTGCCATTAACTGCTATCACCGCATGGGAAATGCTGTTTGATCGGTTTCAAATTTCAGAAACAGAAGTTGGCAGTATTTTAATTATTGGTGGTGCAGGTGGTGTAGGATCAATCGCTATCCAACTCCTAAAAGCAAAAACAAATCTGACCGTTATAGCAACAGCTTCTCGTGAAGAAACGAAATCTTGGGTGGAATCACTGGGTGCCGACCATGTCATTGATCATAGCAAAGATTTAAACGAACAAATCGAAGCACTAGGTATTGAAAAACCAAAATACGTATTCTCTACAAATCATACAGAAACATATACCAAGCAAATAGTTTCTCTGATTGCACCACAAGGCAAGCTTGGATTGATCGATGATCCACAAACATTTGATATTATGCCGTTTAAGACTAAATCTATTTCTATCCATTGGGAGTTGATGTTCACCCGTTCAATGTATGAAACCGATGATATTGAAAAGCAAGGTGATCTATTGCAACAGGTTGCCCAATTAGTTGACCAGCAAAAAATTAGAAGTACCCTCAACCAAAATCTAGGCAATATTAACGCTGCAAACTTGGAGAAGGCGCATAAGTTGCTTGAATCAGGTAAGTCAAAAGGCAAAATTGTACTAGAAAACTTCTAAAACAAACTCAAGGTGAAATAATGACTATTTCAGTAATTGCGAACATTAAGGCAAAATCAGATCAAAAAGAAACGTTAGAAGCGCTTTTAAAAAGTGTAATAGAGCCTACGCTTCAAGAAGAAGGATGCTTGAAATATGAGCTTTATATTAGCGAAAATGACTCGAGTAGATATTTCTTCTTAGAAGAATGGCGTAGCAGAGAGGATTTAGATATCCATCTAGCCACTGATTATATTCAAAGTTTATTTGGTAATATCCAATCGCTCATTGAATCAAGTGCTATTGTAGAAATCAAAAAAATATAGCTGTATTCGGACGTTATGATGAAGTATTCTTCAAAGTAACATAGTTAGAGTTAAATAAAAAAACCTGAGTCCAAAGTAGTTAAAATATAAGTGCGAACAAACACTTCAACTACAAGGATTCAGGTTT